>JAUSIA010000274.1 GCA_030648225.1 Ignavibacteria bacterium
AATTATATATGATATTATGGGAATAGAAATCAAATTATTCAATATTCCTTCGCAATCAGCAGGTTACCAAAATATTTTTTGGGATGGAACAAATGAAAATGGAAATTTAGTTTCAAGCGGTGTTTACTTGTACAAAATAAATATTAAATCTCTTGAGAATGATGAAACATTTGTTAAAACCTCAAAATTGATCATGCTGAAGTAAGAATTTTTATAGATGACATCTTTTAAAAGATGTCATCTCTTCCATTAAAGACGGAGTATCAACTCCGTCTTTTTTATTTACGTGCCTATGTTTATTTTCCACAACCTTTATGAAACTATTATACTCATATTTGAAGAACTACTGGAAGCTTGTACTGCTTGCGCTTTTGCTCGCTGCAATCAACCAGATTTTTTCATTGATGGATCCATATATCTTTGGAAAGTTAATAGACAATTATGCAACTAAGTTTGATCAATATTCTTCAAATGATTTTCTAAAGGGAGTTGGATTACTTCTTGGGGCAATGGTTGGTGTTGCCTTTATTTCCCGTGTCGCTAAAAATTTCCAGGACTATTACGTGAATGTTATAACACAAAGACTCGGTGCTCAAATCTATTCAGATGGGATTATGCACTCGCTTCATCTTCCCTATTCTCTTTTTGAAGATCAGCGGAGCGGTGAAACTCTCGGCAAGCTTCAGAAAGTAAGGACAGACACTGAAAGATTTATCAGCACTTTTGTAAATACATTATTCACAACTCTTGTCGGGGTTGTATTTGTATTTGTTTATTCAATCAATGTTCACTGGCTTATTGCTCCAGTCTTCTTTGCTGCTGTTCCGATACTTGGGTTTATCAGCTCTCTGTTAAGCAGAAAGATTAAAAAGATTCAAAAGGTAATTGTAAAAGAAACAACTGCTCTTGCAGGAACCACAACTGAATCTTTAAGAAACATCGAGCTTGTAAAAAGTTTAGGTTTAGGTGAACAGGAGATTAGCAGGTTAAATTCCACTACAGATAAAATTCTTGATCTTGAACTTAAGAAGGTAAGATATATCAGGACTCTCAGCTTTTTTCAGGGGACATCAGTAAACTTTTTAAGAACAAGCATTCTCTTCTTAATGCTTTACCTGATATTTGCAGGAGAAATTCAGTTAGGGCAGTTTATAACATTAATGTTTTACTCCTTCTTTATTTTTGGTCCACTCCAGAGTTTGGGAGATATCATAAACATCTACCGTGAAGCAGAAGTATCTCTTGAAAATTTCGAGGAAATATTAAAACTTCCAAAAGAAGTAAAGCCTGTTAAACCTGTTTATCTTGGAGACATTAATTCATTAAGATTTGAGAATGTCAGCTTCCAGCATCTTTCATCAAGAACAAAAGCGTTGCAGGAAATTTCCTTTGAAGCAACTAAAGGTGAAACAATTGCTTTTGTGGGACCTTCAGGCTCAGGCAAAACTACCCTTGTAAAACTTCTTGTAGGATTATATATGCCGCATGAAGGAACAATTTATTATAACAGCATCCCTGCAGATCAAATAGATTTTGATGAACTCCGGAACCAGATAGGTTTTGTTACACAGGATACGCAATTGTTTTCAGGAACGATAAGAGAAAACCTTCTTTTTGTTAACCCAACTGCAACCGATAGTGAATGTAATGAAGTACTTGAAAAATCAGCAGCACAGACTTTAATGATAAGAGCCGATAAAGGACTTGATACCGTGATAGGAGAAGGCGGCGTAAAAGTATCCGGCGGAGAAAAACAGAGGCTATCAATTGCAAGAGCTTTATTAAGAAGACCTAACCTGCTTGTTTTTGATGAAGCAACTTCTGCTCTTGATTCTTTAACAGAAGAAGAGATAACAGAAACAATAAAAGAAATTTCCACAAGCAAACATCTTATTACAATTCTTATTGCTCACAGGCTTTCAACAATAATGCATGCAGATAGAATATTTGTACTTGAAAAAGGAAAGATAGTTGAATCCGGTTCTCACTTTGAGCTTGTTGAGCAAAAAGGTTTATACTATGCAATGTGGAGACAGCAGATTGGGGAAAGAGAAACTGTTGCGGTTAATGGTTTGATAAATAATTCTTTAAGTAATTAATCTCTGTGTCCTCAGTGCTTTTGTGGTAGAATAACTTCCACCGCGAGAATTTCACTCCCTTTTATTAACTTACCTGAAATAAATCTATCTGTTTTTAAAATGAAAAAACTTCATCTATCACTTCTAATATTTCTAATACTCTCTTCAACTTCACTCTGCCAGGAGATTAATGAAATAATCCAACCTATTAATTTTACAGCAAGTGAGAAAAAAACTTTTTTAATAAGTGATCTATTTTATAGCGATAAAGAATACAGAGTTACTTTTGATCCCGATAGTTCACTTAAAGTTTTTTATGAGGCAGAGAATGGTTTTGTTGATATAACTTCTCTTAAAGATTCTGAAGGTTACGGAGTTCTTCCTTTCTATTTCTATGATAAAACATACCACATTCTTTATAAGACTGAGTTCAGAGAGACAATCTTCTTTTCATTCAAACCCTGGAAACCTGTTGAGAGAGTGAATCTTTTCGGCAGCTTTAATGGGTGGAACAGAGAAAACCTTCCAATGACAGATGAAGATGGCGCCGGTCTCTATTCAATTGGTATTCCTCTTGAACCGGGCAGGTATGAATACAAATTTTATGTTGACCTGCCTGACGGCAAGGCAGGTGGTGAGGAAATAATTGATTCATTAAATTCTGAGGTAATTCCAAATGGATTGGGTGGATGGAACTCAGTCTTAGTTGTTAAACCCTTGCATACAGGAAAGACTTATCTTCACATACTGGATTATTCCTATAAAAAAACAAATACTCTTTTCTCTTTTTATTATGAATCGGAAACAACAAATGATATTGAAGTTATTGCTCTGCTTGATAATGAACTAATTCCTGAAAATGTAATTGGTATGAAAGAAAGAAAAATATTTATAGACATTCCCTCAGAAAAATTAAAAGGAGATAAAACTTTAAGAGTTGCGGTTAATGAAAACGGAAGAGCTTCAAACCTGCAGACTATAATGCTGATAGATGGTAAACTTCTTAGTGATGAAAATTCCACCTGGCACGATGCAATAATCTATTCAATAATGGTTGATCGCTTTTCCGATGGCGATTCAAGTAACAGCATCCCGGTTGAATATCCCGAAATAGATGTAAAAGCAAACTATCAGGGAGGAGACCTCCAGGGAATAATTGATAAACTTGAAGAAGGATATTTTGATTCTTTAGGAATCAATATTTTTTGGCTGTCTCCTGTTATAGATAACACTCCAAACGCATATAAAGAATATCCACCGCCTTACAAATTTTATACAGGATATCATGGTTATTGGCCTGTTCATCTCACAAAAGTTGAAGAACATTTTGGCGATATGGATTTATTAAAGATGCTGATTGATAAAGCTCATCAGCATGGAATTAAGGTATTATTAGATTTTGTTTCCCATCATGTTCATATCGAACACCCTTTCTGGAAAGAGCACCGTGAATGGTTTGGTACTCTTGATCTCCCGGACGGCAGGAAGAATTTAAGATTGTGGGATGAATACAGGCTTACAACATGGTTTGAACCTTATATGCCTTCATTTGATTTTGAGGGCTCGAAAGAAGCAATGGAAGTAATGACCGATAATGCTGTCTGGTGGTTAAAGGAAACCGGGGCAGATGGTTTCAGGCATGATGCAGTTAAACATGTACCAAATCAATTCTGGAGAACGCTGACAAAGAAAATAAAAAAGGAACTGGAAATCCCTCAAAAGAAAATCTACTACCAGATTGGTGAAACATTCGGCAGTTATGAGCTTGTCAGCTCTTACGTTAATAACGGACAGCTTAATGCACAGTTCAATTTTATTCTTTATGATACAGCAATTCCAACTTTTATTGATGAGAATACTTCATTCACAGCGCTTGACCAGCAGATGCAAAAAACTTTTAATGTGTATGGAGTAAATAACCTTATGGGGAATGTTATTGACAGCCACGATAAAACAAGATTTATGTCTTATGCGGATAGTGATGTTTCGTTAACCGAAAGTAATGCAATAGAGATTGGCTGGAACAATCCTCCTGAAGTTGATGATCCTGAAAATTACAATAAGTTAAAACTTTATCTTGCTTATATGATGACAATACCGGGAGTGCCTGTTATTTATTATGGAGATGAAATCGGAATGACAGGTGCAGGCGACCCGGATAACAGGAGAATGATGAGGTTTGGTAATTCAGTTACTGAAGATGAGCAGAAAGTTTTAGATGATGTAAAGAAAATTATTAATGCGAGAAATTCTCATAGTGCGCTTCGTTATGGAGATTTTCAAACTCTTTTGGTTAATGAAAATTGTTATGCATATCTGAGATCTGATCTTAATGAAAGAATACTTGTTGTCCTGAATAAAAGCAATCAAGAAGAAAAACCGGATATCACTTTGCCTGGAATTTATAATTTGCAAAAAGCAATAGATGTTATAAGCAAAAAAGAATTTAGGATAACAGATAATAAACTTTCTGTTGATATAAATGGGATGACGTATCTGGTTTTGAAATTAGAATAACCAAATTTGTAATAAATTCTTAATGAAATGAGGACAATATATCATCCCTTCGGGATTTTGATTCTGTGCTGGTAGCTTTTTATCTATAAATATTTCATCCCTAACGGGATTTGTAATTAATAATCCCCGAGGGATGACATATTTATAGAATAGTGAACAAAATAAATAACCAAAATCCCTTTAGGGATGACACATCTTTTAAGATAAAACATCCCTTCGATTATTTTCAATTTTCATTTTTTATCACTTCCTTTTATTAACTTACCAAAAGTAATCATTAAAATTTTTGAGACGTATAATGGCAAAGATTTCAATTATAATAGGAGTTCTATTAATAATTCTTGGTTTATATGGCTACTTTGGTTTGAATAGTAAAAGTGTAACTGCTTTAATTCCTGCTTTTGTTGGGTTGCCACTTTTAATTCTCGGCTGGTTTGCATTGAATGAGAAATACAGGAAAAACTCAATGCACATTGCAGCAGTAATTGCTTTATTAGGATTTATCGGTTCCGCAATGAGAGCAGTTCCTGCTTTGTTCAAAGATGAAATTACAAATAAAGAAGCTCTTACTGTTCAACTCTCTATGTCAATTTTATGTTTGATATTTGTTTTGCTAGCGGGTCAGTCGTTTATTAAAGCGAGAAGAAGCAGATAAATCACCATAAATAAACCATAGGAATTATTACAGAATAAAGAATGAAAAAAATATTTATACTTTTAACAGCAGGAATTCTTTTATTTTCCTGTACAGAAAGAAAAGATAACCAGCTAAAGAGTGAACTGGAATTAAAAATGAATAACATTGCAGAAGTTTATGTAAAGCTTGTTTTAAAAATTGGGCAGCATGATGCTGATTTTGTTGATGCTTATTACGGTCCTGAAGAATGGAAACCTGCAGAATTAACTCACGATGGCAATGACACTTTAATTCACAAACAACTTATTGAAGAAGCGGACAGGCTTCTGAATGAGCTTGAAAGTCTTTCAGATTATGATGCCACAGAGCTTGAAACTTTAAGATACCGCTATCTTTACAAACAGATCCTTGCTGCAAAGACAAAATTGTTTATGATCTCCGGAGGTAAGCTTAGCTTTGATGAAGAATCAAAAGCACTTTATGATGCAGTTTCCCCTTCCTATCCTGAAGAACATTATAAAGAAATCCTTGATAAGCTTGACAAACTTTTACCAGGCAGCGGAGAAGTCTCTAAAAGAATTAATGATTTTAAAAATGATTTTATAATTCCAAAAGAAAAACTTGACACAGTATTTACAGCAGCAATTGAGGAGTGCAGGAAAAGAACACTTCAGCATATTCAGCTTCCTCCGAATGAGAATTTTACTGTTGAATATGTAACAGATAAACCCTGGGGCGGTTATAACTGGTATAAAGGAAACAACTACAGTGTTAT
>JAUSIA010000275.1 GCA_030648225.1 Ignavibacteria bacterium
CGCCTTTCTTTATCTATTAGGGATATAAAATCATCTTTACCAAGAAGAAGTTCATGAATCTCTTTCAGGAATAATCCAGACTCAGCTCCCTGAATAATTCTGTGATCATAAGTGCTGGATATTGTCATTACCTTACTGACACCTAAGGTAGAAATTGTGGAAGGAGACATTGCCTGGTATTCTGCGGAATATTGAATAGCACCGACAGCTATTATTGTACCTTGCCCAAGCATCAATCTCGGTACAGAGCCCACAGTACCGATTGTACCGGGATTTGTTAAAGTAATAGTGGTTCCCATAAACTCTGATGGATCAATTGTGCCTTTTCTTGTGCGATCAACAATATCATCATACTTATCCCAGAATTCTTTGAAGTTATTCTTACCAGCATCTTTAATATTTGGAACAAGAAGGGACCTGCTTCCATCTTTTCTTTCCAGATCAATAGCTAAACCGAGATTAACACTTTTTCTCTGAATTACATGAGGTTTACCATCAATTATTGTAAAAGCATTATTCATTACTGGTATAGCATCTATAGCTTTAAGTATCGCCCAGCTTATTATATGAGTAAAGGAAATTTTTCCAAGATCATTTTTCTTTAAGAATTTATTTATTAAAGTTCTGTTTTCTTCAAGCAGCTTAACAGGAATTGTTCTTTGTGATGTTGCAACAGGAATAGTAAGACTGGTATTCATATTTTCCAATATCTTAGCAGCACTTCCTGCAATCACTTTAACTTCATCACCAGCTTCTGGTTCGGGAAGTTTTATTTTTTGGGAAACAGGTAATGTGGTTTTGGCAGTTTTTTCAGTTTGTCCGTTATCCTTTTTCCTATCATCATTTTTATCAAAAAACTTTTTCCATTGTTCAGGTAATTCGGAAGGATTTTCCTCATACTGTTTGTGGAGGTACTCAACAAACCAGGTATTTGCACCAAACTTTTCAAGCTCTTCTTTTTGCTTCTCAGTCAGATCTTTAGTATTCATTTTAAACGAATAATTGTAATATTATGGGTGTTAATTGTAAATTTATTAAACAAAACAAATAAATCATAGTCAACTGATTTCTCCAAGGTATAAAGGTAGTTCAAGTTCAAGAGCAAGTTCAAGAAAGTTTAGAGTTATTTTAAATGTACCCGAATTGTCATTGAAGCAGGTTTTGTCTTAAATTAAAGAGACATATAGATGTAAATATATTATTCCATATACCTTTATACCCTATACCTTTATACCTAAATATTGGGAAGGTAAATGTTAGAACCGTTAACTAAATCAATTGTGGATAAAAATCCTTTCAAACAGTTTGAAATTTGGTACCAGGAAATTCTTAAATCAGATGTTAAAGAACCAACAGCAATGACTCTGGCAACAGCTTCCAAAAAAGGGTTTCCTTCCGCACGAACAGTGCTGCTTAAAGAATATGATGAAAAAGGTTTTCTCTTTTTTACAAATTATGAAAGCAGAAAGGGGAAAGAGCTAATTGAAAATCCTGCTGCGGAATTATTATTCTACTGGATGGATTTGCAGAGGCAGGTTAGGATATCAGGAAAGGTTGAAAAAACAGATAGAGAAGACTCAGAACAATATTTTAAAACAAGACCTTTAAAGAGCAGGATTGGTGCATGGGCTTCCAAACAAAGTGAAATAATTCCTGACAGGGAATACCTTGAAAAAAGATTTTCCGAGTTTGAAAAAAAGTTTAAAGATGATGTTCCTCTTCCCTCAAACTGGGGAGGCTTCAGATTAATTCCAGAACGTTTTGAATTCTGGCAGGGAAGAGAAAGCAGGCTGCACGACAGGATCTGTTATTTAAAGAAGAATAAAGAATGGGAGATAGTCAGATTATCACCATGACCAAATTTTATTTATCATTAACTCAATTTGAATCTTGATTTTTTAGTAAAGATTATATAATATGCAACTAAGAATTTTACGTTAAACAAATTTTAATGATGAAAAACAAAAAATATACCCCAATGAGTTGTTATTGCGCTTGTTGTAACTGTCTTAACCAGGCAGCGGGATAGTATGTGTTAAACTTTGAGATTACATAAACAGGACTCAGATAAAAGCTTAAATAAACCCGCTGCCAAAAAACAGCGGGTTTTTTGTTTTAAAAATTTTAGGAACAATAATGATAAAAACAAAGGTAAGGAAGAAATTAAATCTTGAAGATCATTACAAATCCAGAGAAGAACATTTGAGACAAGTTAATGGCCTTCATGAATCAGGTAATTCAATATTAAGTAAGATTGGGAATACTCCTCTTTTAAAAATAAATAATATTAATAAGAATGTTAATCCTGATGTGGAAATCTATACTAAAGCCGAATGGTATAATCCCGGAGGTTCAGTAAAAGACAGAGCTGCTTTGAATATGATACTTGAAGGAGAAAAATCCGGCAAATTAATACCTGGTAAAACAATTATTGATGCAACAAGCGGTAATACCGGAATTGCGTACGCCTTTATTGCAACTGTGAAAGGTTATAAAGTAAAACTCGCTCTTCCCGCTAATGCAAGTGAAGAAAGAAAAAAGATATTAAAAGCTTACGGAGTTGAACTGATACTAACTAATCCGCTTGAAGGCACTGACGGTGCACAAAAAGTTGCTAAAGATATTTATGAGAAAAATAAAGAATTGTATTTCTACCCCGATCAGTATAACAATCCTGCAAACTGGCAAGCTCATTATAAAACAGCAAATGAAATATGGAATCAAACAGGAGGGAGAGTAACACATTTTGTTGCCGGACTGGGGACCACAGGTACTTTTGTTGGCACTTCAAGAAGATTGAAAGAACTTAATGCTCAGATACGGACTATTTCTTTTCAACCTGATAGTCCGCTTCACGGTTTAGAAGGATTAAAGCATTTACCAACTGCAATTGTGCCTGGTATTTATGACAGCAGTATAGCTGATAAGATGATTGAAGTTTCAACCGAGGAATCTTATGAAATGATAAAAAAACTTCTCCGGGAAGAAGGACTTTTTGTTGGTCTTTCAAGCGGGGCGGCAATAGCTGCATCTCTAAAAATTGCAAAGGAATTAGAAGCAGGAGTATTGGTAACTATTTTCCCTGATGATGGACAAAAATATTTAAGTGAAAAATTCTGGGACGAAGTATGATTGAAATTGTGAATGAAATTCTTAACAGAATAAAAATCCATGGTGAAGAATCTTATAATGAAGAATGCTGCGGTGCACTCTTTGGAATTAGCAAAAATGATAATAAAGTAATTCAAGATATTCTTGAATTTGAAAATGAAAAAGAGGAAAGCCGCCAGAACAGATTTCTAATTTCCCCTGCTCAATACAATTTTGCAGAAAAACTGGCTATAGAAAAAAAAATTGAGTTACTCGGTTTCTATCATTCGCATCCTAATCATCCGGCAATACCTTCGCAGTTTGATATCGATAATGCTTTGCCATGGTTCTTATATATTATTGCTTCTGTGAACAAAGCCAAAGCAGATAATTTAACGGCGTGGATAC
>JAUSIA010000279.1 GCA_030648225.1 Ignavibacteria bacterium
AAGTCTTTGAAAGAATAGACCGGGAATTAGTTGTTAACACATATTATCACTCGGCAACAATTCTTTCAATTAAAAGATCACGGAGATGGTTCCCTGTAATTGAACCAATACTTGAAAAGAATGGCATCCCGGATGATTTTAAATATCTTATGGTTGCTGAGAGTGGAATTTCAAATGCAATTTCGCCTGCAGGTGCAACCGGGTTCTGGCAGTTTATCGAAGGCTCTGCGTTAAAATATGGGCTCGAAGTGAATGAAGAAGTTGATGAAAGATATCATGTGGAAAAATCAACTGAAGCTGCATGCCGCTACCTTAGAGAAGCATATATTTTATTTGGAAGCTGGACAGTTGCTGCAGCCTCTTACAATATGGGAATTCCGGGAGTTACCAAACAGCTTGAGAAACAAAAGACAAAAAATTATTACAATCTTGTTCTTAGTGAGGAAACATCAAGATATATTGCAAGAATAATTGCCTTAAAAGAGATAATGAATAGTCCTGAGAAATATGGTTTTGATATAAAAGCAGATGATCTTTACAATGAACTTCCTTATGAAGAAGTAGCGGTAACTGGTTCAATCGCTAATCTTGCGGACTGGTCAGCAGAAAGAGGAATTAATTATAAAATATTGAAACTTTACAATCCCTGGTTAAGGGATATTGCTCTGAAGAATGTGAACAATAAAACATATTCTATTAAAATTCCTGAGATGGGAAGTATTGAGGTGATTAAGGAAGGAAACTGAGTTCAAGTTCTCAGCCGAAGGCTGATCCGCCTCTGGCGGAAAGTGTAAAGTTTGCCCAGATGACTATCGGGAATCAAGAACAAGAAAAATCCCCTGCTCTTAATTCTACTCTTACACTTGGTCTTTCCCCTGAATCTTAATTTTAGAAAGCTTTTATTTCCTTTGCCCTTCATATATCTTCGTAATTTTGAATACAACAAATTTTACAATCAATTTTTAATTGATAATTCATCATCCACTGCGTATTTTGTAAAATCATTTACTGAGAAGAAAATTAACAGTTCAGATGAGTTTAGGAAATAATTAGGTTTTACATAAAGTGTCATTGCGAGTCCCACCTTGGCGGGAAGCGAAGCAATCTCAATTGAGAATATTAATAATGAATTTGAAGATTTGCTTCACAACGATAAATCGGGATTTGCAATGACAATTATAAAAATTGTTGCTTACAAATAAATTGAAGGAATGTTGTTTATGCTTCTTTACATAGATCCAAACATCGGCAGTTTGCTCTTTCAACTCATAATAGCAATGATCACTGCAATTTTGTTTTTCTTTTCAAAAGTAAGGCTTTTTTTATCGAGGTTATTTTCGGGGTATTATTTCAAAAAGAAAAATGATGACGATTGAAAAAAGTTCCTTCCGTGACAACGATGGATTTATTTTTTATGAACATGATGAAATCTTCCGGGCAATAGCATATTCGTATAAGGAAAACTATGAACACTTAATAAAAAGCGGTTTGTATGATTACCTGATAAAAGAGAACCTGCTTATCTCTCACTCTGAAGATGAGTCGAATGATAAATTGAATACACACATATTTAAAATAATTAAGCCGCAAAAAGTTGATTTTATATCTTATCCATACGAATGGTGTTTCTCCCAGTTAAAAGATGCCGCACTTACTACTCTCCGAATTCAAAAAATTGCATTAAAATATGGTATGTCACTGAAAGACAGCAGTGCATATAATATTCAATTCTATCGCGGTAAAGCTGTTTTAATTGATACGCTTTCATTTGAAATCTATAAAGAAAATGAACCCTGGATCGCATACAATCAATTCTGTAAAAATTTTTTAGCACCTTTAGCTTTAGCCGCTTTATGCGATGTTCGTCTTAACCTGATGCTGAAAAATTTTATTGATGGTATACCTTTAGACATAGCAAAAAATATTCTAAGAAAGAAGGCTTTATTAAGTCTTGGAATTTTCATTCACATTTATTTACACAGCTATTTCCAGATTAAGTATAGCGACAAAGACAAACCTGTATCTGTTAATAAGAAGCGCATGAATAAAAATTCCCATCTTCGTTTAATTGGAAATCTTGAAACGACCATTGATAAACTCAGAATAAAAAGAAACAAAACAAATTGGAGCGATTATTATCAGCTTCACAACCAAACATACTTTAATGAGAAAAAAGAGATAGTTAAAAATTATATAAAAAGTGTAAACCCAAAGAGAGTTTTGGATGCAGGTGCCAATGATGGCGAGTTTAGTAAAATGGCATCTGCAAACAGTGATGTTGTAATTGCATTCGACAGCGATCACTATTGCATTGAGAAATGTTATAATCATGTGAAAAAAAATGATATCCAAAACTTAATCCCGTTGGTTGTTGATTTAGCTAATCCATCTCCATCCATTGGGTGGGCAAATTCGGAAAGGATATCTCTTATAGAACGTTCAAATGCAGATTTGGTTTTAGCTCTGGCAATAATTCATCATCTTTGTATATCGAACAATGTCCCGCTTGGTTTCGCAGCGGAATTTTTCAGCAAAATCTGTAAGTGGCTTATAATTGAGTTTGTACCTAAAAGAGATCCAATGGTAAAAAAACTTTTACTCCACAGGAAAGATATTTTTGAGAATTATACTGTTGAAAGTTTCGAAAATGAGTTCTTGAAATATTTTTCCTTAATTGATCGTAAAAATGTTTCCGGCACTGATAGAATTATTTACCTGATGAAGAATAATAATGGTATAGGGGTATAGGGATAAGGGTATTGAGAATAGTTTTAACCTTTTTATCAGATACTATAACTTTTAAATATGTTTAGCTGGAATAAAATTTTCAATAAAGAATTAATTATTCACCCGCTGAACATAATTCTTCTCTTTATCATTAATACAAGCTCACAGAAAATTAAAGCAGGTCTTTCAATCGGATTTCTCGAACCCGCAATTACATTTCTTTTCATTTTCGCATTAAGCCTGGCAGCATATTTTGTTATTAAACGGTTTATCAAAGACCGTATTAAAGCATCATTGATCCTGAGTTACATTTTATTGGTAACACTGTTTTTCAGAGATATAGTTGAGCTCATTATCTATTCCGGCATTTCAGAAGTTTTCAATTTTATTGGAGAATTGTTTATTGTCATCATATTAGCACTTATTCTGTTAGCTGCATTAACCAAATGGTTATTTAAAACAAAGCGCTTACTGTTTAATCTGAATTCCTATTTAAATGTTTTGACAATAATATTTTTAACCGTTGAAATCATCGGCTGTAGTTTTGCAGATGTGTCTGAAATAGAATTAAAAGAGAGAGTAGAATTACAAATATCTTTGAATGATACAACTGAAAAGCCTGATATATATTTTATTTTACTTGATGGTTATACTGGTTTCAGTGGTTTAGAAAAACTCTGGAATTTCGATAATAATGAACTGAAAAAATTCCTGGTAAAGAATGATTTTTTCTTCGCCCGGAATGGAAGAAGTATTTATAATG
>JAUSIA010000289.1 GCA_030648225.1 Ignavibacteria bacterium
TTTTAGCTTACAGTAGCAAGCAATATTTTTAGAATATTTATTTGCTATACATTAATATTATTCAGAATATTCATGAATCCTTAATTTCAGTTCAAACTAATTTAATAATTTTTCAGGAGGGCTCATTTATGAAACTCATTCTATCATTTTTGTTTCTCGTCCTATTATCATTCACACAATTGCCTGCACAGGATAAGTTGCCGGACAGAGAAATGTTCATGGTTCACGAAGATGTTGTTTTTCCCTATATGCAGGATAAATATGAAAAGGCTGCCAAAGATTTTGTTCAAATGCTTAAAGATGCCAATGTTGAAGGATCTTCCAGAGCATTCCAAACAGAGTATTTTACTTATAGCACAATCATACCTGTAAAAGATTTTGAGGGCCTTGCCAAGTATATGGAAATGAGACGCGAGATGATGGACAAAATCGGTGAGGAGAAGATGAATAAATTAATGAGCCAGTTTGACGGCTGTTATGCATCTCATAAAAACTATCTTATCACGCTAAGAAATGATCTCTCTTATAAAGCAACATACGGATTAAACCCAGATGAGGGTTTAAACTTCAGACATTTTGATTATATAAATGTTATTCCTGGTAAAGAAGATGAAATGGACGAAATCCTGAAAGAGTATAAAGCTCTTTACGAATCACAGAATATAGAAGAAGGGTACAGAGTTTATTTTGGAGGAATAGGAACAGATATGCCATATATTATTTTTGTTCAGCCGGCAAAAGGAAGAGTTGATTGGGCAACATTATCAGACAGGCAGGATGAACAACTTGGAGAAGAAGGAAGCAAGTTGTTGAGCCGCATGATGGCAATTACACAAAAGTTTGAACATAAAGATGGCAAAAAAAGCAAGAAGTATTAGCAAAATAATTTGTAAAGTAGAGCAACCAGCTTGGTCGCTCTACAATTTTTATGAAAGTATTTTGGCATTTAATTTAAGTTTTGCAATAAAATTATTGTGTACGCAAAGAGTGAGAGAAATTAAATTTTTAAAAATAGAATGTTATGACGAATAATTATAGTATCAAATATTTAAATAGTTGGGCTTTGTGCATTGGGATTAACAAATATCAGAAAGCTTCACCTCTTCATTTGAGAGAACCGAAAGAACTTTTTTAGAATTTGAAAAAGTTATACAAAATTTAGGTTGGCTTTAATATTTATTATCTGGAAAATATTACTTTAAAAGATTTCTTCTTATTTAGTCTCACCCCTTCAACCACTTCCTAACCTCAGACCATTTTGGCTTTTTGCCTGTTACAAGAATTCCAACTCTATAAATTTTTCCTGCAAGAGGAAAGATTGCAAAAAGCACTGCAAGATTAATTGCAAAAGATAAAGCAAGCTCCCACACGGGCACATCAACAAGAGCAAACCTTGCCGGCATTACCATCAACGAAGTAAAAGGAAGAAGCGAAGTTATTTTTGCAACATTGCTTTGGGGATTAGACTGCAAACTCATTGCAATTAAGAAAGGAATTATTACAAGAATCATTAAAGGCCATACACCGGATTGCGCATCCTGCGGGTTATCGAATATCGCTCCCACTGTTGCAAACAAACCGACAAAAGTAAATAAAGCAATCGTAAAATTTATTAAGAAGTAAAGAATGTAACTCAAGTCAAGCTGAAGCATAAATTCCGCAGGCAGCATAAACCAGGAAGTTGTGATAAGCATTACGACCGGTAAAAGCCAGATTGCCATTTGTATTACCTCGGTAATAACAATGCCTATAACTTTGCCGGCCATCAGCTCCGTGCTCGATGCTGATGAAAGAAGAACTTCAACTATCCTGCTGCTCTTTTCCTCAACAACAGAAAGCATAGTTGACTGCCCTGAGAATATCAGAGCCATATAAAGAAGAAAAGTAAAAAGAAATAATGCAACCATGTTACCATAACCTTCTTCTTCAACCTTTTCGTCTTTTGTAACACGGAAGCCTGTTATTTCAACATTGTCTCTTGCAAATTCAACATCTTCACGGGAGAGCTGCTTATCTTCAAAATAAATATTGATGAGAGCCTTGTTAATTCCTGGTCTTATTTTATCAAACAGAGCCCTGTTGGATGGATTGGATGAATAATATCTTACATTTTTATTTACCAATGCTTTTCCCGGGACATAAACAATACCTGTAAGTCTTTCATTAAGAAGATCATCTCTTAAATTATTCAGCCGTTGAGCAAAAGCAGAACTATCAATTGTTTCATAAGAAATCTTGTAGTTCCCCAGTTTAACTTCAGCGTATTCATCAAATTCATTTTTAAGTTTCTTCGAAATATTTTCTGTTTCGGATACCACAAGCAGATTCGGGCTTTCGTCTTCGGAAACAACATGAATAAATACCTGTACCCCGATTAGTCCAAACATAAAGAGAGGTACAAGAACCGTCATTATAATGAACGACTTATTAAGCAGCTTTGTTTTAAGTTCCCTTTTTATAATTGCGAGAGTTCTCCTGTTAAACATTGACTGCCTCTTTTCCCGCGAGAGAGACAAATATTTCGTGGAGGGAGATTTCATCAGCGTTGAATTTTTTTATAACGATGTTATGCTCAACAAGAAGCCTTAAAAGTTCCTGCACCTGTTCAGGTTTCTTTACCTTGATCCCGGTTGTGTTTCCAAAATCTTCCATCTGCTCAATTATAGGATTGCCCCTGAGGAAGGAGATGTCACCCTCATAGTTTATACTTACATTCCTGTTTGCATATTTCTTTTTGATCTCATCAAGTTCACCGTTAAGAATAATCCTTCCCTGGTCAATCATTGCAATGTTGTCACACATCTTTTCTGCAAAATCCATTAAGTGAGTTGAAAAGATTATAACCTTTCCTTCATTTTTCATTTCAAGGATTATCTGTCTTAGAAGATTTGTATTTATCGGATCGAGTCCGGCGAAAGGTTCATCAAAGATCAGGAATTCAGGATCGTGTAATATTGTTGCTATAAACTGCACCTTTTGCTGGTTACCTTTGGAGAGATCTTCAACCTTAGAATTTTTTCTGTCCGTTAATTCAAATCTTTCAAGATAGCTGTCAGCTTTTCTTTCAATATTTTTTCCTTTCTTTCCTTTCAGTTCTGAAAGAAAGATGAGCGTGTCCCAAACTTTCATTTTTTTATAAAGCCCCCGTTCTTCCGGGAGATACCCGACAGAGTCCTTAAAATCCTGTTCCACCTTTTTTCCCCTGAAAATAATTTCGCCGGAATCTGGTTTGTAGATATTCATAATCATTCTTAATGTAGTTGTCTTCCCTGCCCCATTTCTTCCAATCAATCCGAAGACAGATCCTTCGGGTACATTGAAAGAAGCTATATCAACAGCAATTATTTTTTCAAATGTTTTGGTGAGGTTTGTTACTTCGAGTGCATTCATTGTAAAGAAATATTTTGTTTGATTCTAAGTTAGCAAAATAATAAAAGGGAAGAGAAAAAGGTTTTAAATTATGGTTAATTATTTTAATGAACGGTGGGAAATAATGACCCTAGTGTCATTGCGAGTGAGTCTTTGAGCGAAGCAATCTCAATTAAGAATATTGCCAATTAATTTACGAGATTGCTTCACCCCGATAAATCGGGGGTTCGCAATGACAATAATAACCTTAACTTTTTTCCAGCATCTCTTTCAGCGCTTTACTTTTCTCAAGCCCCTGCTTGTAACCATCAAGCTGCTGTGTAAGGAGAAGAAGATAACCCGTTAGCACGTTTTTGAATTCAACTTGCTTAACAAAATTAGCGTTAACAGGTTTACCGGAGATCATATCAATATTTTTCCACATAAATGGGATTACATAATCATCAATATATTTTCTGTACATCTGATCAAACTTTGATATGCGTGAGTAATGATTATATACTTCAACAATTTTATTCCTTAAATCATAATCAGAAATTATCTCAAGATTGCCAGAAGCTTTTAATGTTTCAAATGTTATTGAGTTCTGTGTAAACTCAAAAAGATAAACCATCCTGACTGAGTTATGAATAATTGTATCAACCTTATAATCATTTTTAGAAATCATTCCAACAATTTTCTGAATAGCATTGTAATTATCTTCAGCAATTTCTATTAAGCCGGTAAGTGCAGTTATATTTTTATCATTATCGTTTTTAAGTCCGGTTAAATATTTTTCTTCAAGATGGCTTTCCTGCACTCCTTGCCACCAGCTATTTAAACCAAAAGCTGCCATAATACCAAGAAAGACAACAAGAATTTCAAAGAGATAATATTGTAAGTTTCTGTTTTGCATTTCTTTTACTTTCTTAAAGTATTGAATATGTTTAATGTTTTCCCAACTCCATAAACCTCTTTGCAAATTCAGGTCCTTTCCCTTCCTCTTCATGCTTAAAGAAGATGTATGCTTCTTTCCAGTTTTGTTCAGCAATCTTTTTATGCCAGTCGGTGAGGTTTTTCTTTGTGTAGTTTATTCTTCTTAAACGCAGGTAGCTCCAATCGGCAGTGCTAATTAATTCTTTTCCGCCTTGGCTCGCTAAGGGCGAGACAGGAACAGGCTCTTCATCAGTATCGGAAAGGCAGAGAGCAAAATTTCTTTTCTTTAAAAGGTTATAAACGTCATCATTAAACCATTCTTCATGCCGGAACTCAAAAGCAGCCTTTATTTCTTTGGGAACTA
>JAUSIA010000290.1 GCA_030648225.1 Ignavibacteria bacterium
CGTCGTCATGGTTCTTTAAATTATTTAACTCCTTTAGACCGCCTCTGTAGTGTTACCGAATTATTGAAGTAGTACACGGCAGGCAGGTTTATAGATTTAATAATAACTAAATGATATTCAAACTCCTTTAGGAGTGACATAAACAAACAATTAGTTGAACAAATCATAATGTTAGTTCCTGCTTAACTGTCAATTACTGATTTAATCTGCTTATTTTCTTTCAACAAGCACCTGGTGTTCAGGCCTTCCTGCATTATCATTCCACCGCTGAAGCAATCCACCTTCGGCGGGCTGCAACTTACCAGCATTATCTCTTATCAAATGTAAAAATGTATAGGTTTTATCCTCTCTTACCTCTGCAGTAGAAGTTTCAATTACGGGTATCCATGTTCCGGTGTTATAAAATCTCCTATTATCATTATTAATATTGAAGATGTATTCTCCCGGGTTGTGTGTATGTCCCATGGTGATAATTTTATAATTAGTTCCCTCAAAACGCAACTTTGCAAATTTATCAAGGCTTGAAGGTTCGGTTAACTGGAACCACGCTACTATCCTTGAAAAAAAGTATGAGAGTAATAATAAAACCAGGTTTTTTGCCTGTTCCAATATTGTAGCCCAAATTCCTCCACCTTCCTGCACTTTTAAAATTTCTTTTATTAGTGAGTTTATTGCAGGCAGGTTAAAACAGATAACAAGCCCGATAGGTATTAATAATGCGAGAATAAACCAAAACACTTTATGGAACATGAAACGGATATATCTGAAATTCGTAAATAAAATTCTTATAAGAAGAGGAATGTGCTGGAACAAAACTTTTATTCCCAAAGCAAAATTTTCTCTTATCAGCATTGGAAGAACATTTCCCGATGGTCTCACATTATCGAGAAACGGGAAAAATAATTCAATTCTGTTGAGCAAATACCTGTTGAAAAAAGAACCGAAAGGAATATTAATTTGTTTGGGATTGTTTTTGAGAACAGGATCATCAAGGATCAAACAGAACTTATCATACCTGTGTCCATGTTCAACATAGAAGTCATTGTCAATTTCTACTGAATCATCAATGAAAGTAATATTTGGAAGGATTCTCTTTAGAACAACTTCGATATTTTTGTTCCCACTTTCCTCAACAATTCCTTCGGCAATTATAAGTCTTAGATAATTCCTTACGGAACGCCAATAAAGTTCAAGGTCATGATTTCCTTTTACAAATATGAGTTTGTTACTTTGTTCCAGCCATCGGCTTAAGGCTTTAAAGAAAGCCGGATGACCCTTCCTGATCTTAATTAATTTATAAATGGTTTTATAATCATCTGTTTGAAGACCGTATTTCATTTCCTTTTTTGAAATAGATTCTTCAAGCTCTATTCTTGTTTTTTTAATTCCGATTTTTTCAAGCTCTTCAATCCACTCTTCATACTCATCGTCAACAAGCTCTTTGGAAGGTTCTTTAGGATTTTTTAATAATTGTCCCTTAAAAAGATATTTAAATCTTTTTGCAGGACGGATTTTTTTTGCTTTACCCGGATATTCAGTTATTCTCAAAAAATCAAATACATCTCCATTTATTACGAGCAATGCCTTATCTGTTTTTTTAGCTGAGTGGGCATACTCAAGAAATCTAGAGAAAGAATCATCTGCAAAGAAGTTTTCAGTTCCTTTATATATGCCCACATAGTTCCTGCCGGAAGCAATGTGAAGATCGCTTACAACAAAGATTTCTTCCCCGTTTGAATTATAAATAATAGGTTCGGTTCTTACGGGAAGGGGCTGACCAAAGAAAGAGCTGCTTTGTTCCTGGTAAGTTTTTTCATTGACAAAATATTTTGGCGCTGTTCCATTCTCTTCGCAATTAGGTAACATTTCTGCAATAATGTGTTGTTCTTGTTGCATAGTTATTTATATGATATTTCTATCATCCTTTATTTGCTTTTATAAATTCAACAGCATAATCTGCCAATCCCATTACCGTCACTTGTGGATTTACTCCAAGGCTCGTTGGAAAAACACTTGCATCACATACGTATAGATTTTCGAATCCAAATACTTTGAATTCGGAATTCACCACACCTTTCTCCGGGCTGCTGCCGATAATATTTCCTCCCTGCGGATGACCAGTACCGAGAGTAATTTCACCTGGATCTTTTATAACTTCATGAAGTCTTTTAACTTCATCACTCTTTCGGAATTCATAGTATTTAAATGTATTCGGCATTACAGATTCAGCACCGCTAGCAAACATAATTTCACCGGCCAGTTCAAGTCCGGCTAACAATGTTTGAAAATCTTTTTTTGTGGGAGTATAATCTATTTCTCTTCCGGTAAGGCCGGCTATTCTTGCCTTTGCATTAGATTCTGAACCGACCAAAATTCCAACGCAGGCAAGCCTGTCATACCGTTTCATATTATTATAATGATCTTCAAACCATCCCGGCATTGCCGTTGACTGGAACATGGGAGGATTAAACCATGATTCCATAATGTATCCTGAGTCGGGGGAGATTTTCATGTAATGAGATATCTGGAGACCGTCATAAGAATCTATTTTGTATGGAAAGGCAGCAGTTAATTGAGACCCAACATTGAACGACAGGTTCATACCGGCATTTTTTATTCCCAGCCTGGATTTTAAAAGCAGGATACTTGAAGAAATCGCCCCTGCTGATACTACAAAAGTTTTTCCGTAAACTTTTATTTTTCTTCCGCTGTTAAATCTGCACTCAACATACGAAATTCCACTGCCATTTTTATTCAGCTTTACGGCTTCGCACCCAGCTATAATTTCCAGGCTTTCTTTTCCATATTTTTTTTGAATTTCAGGCAGAATAGTAGTAAGCATCGAGAGTTTTTTATTATACTGACATCCTATGTTGCAATATCCGCAGCCAAGGCATCCCGATATATTTGCGTTTACCGAATCAGTAATGTTTGGCGGCGAATCATAACCTAACTTCTTACATCCTTCTTTGAACAAATACCCGCCGGGATTAAGTCTTACTTTTTCTTTGCCATTACTTGTATCCTTATCTCCATTCATG
>JAUSIA010000294.1 GCA_030648225.1 Ignavibacteria bacterium
ACAGGTACAAAATTGTATATAACAAGATATGAAGGCA
The DNA here is from genome assembly GCA_030648225.1 of Ignavibacteria bacterium. Taxonomy (GTDB): domain Bacteria; phylum Bacteroidota; class Ignavibacteria; order Ignavibacteriales; family Ignavibacteriaceae; genus RBG-16-34-14. The sequence goes on from JAUSIA010000294.1 coordinate 38, forward strand.
AAGGTGCTACACAAACAATTTTAGTTCTTGAAATGCAAAAGCCTGGAGCTACTTATTATGGACGTGATTTATAAATAATTGCTTAATTAACATTCATTCAACAAATAAGAAGGAGAGCAAAATGAGAAAACAAATCGTTACATTCTTTGTTTTCATAGCATTATTTACGATGAGTAATTATGCTCAACAATGGACCTATGAAGGAGCTTTTCCACCTCCACCCGATACTTTAAAAACAAATACAGGGGTGCAGTTTGTTACAGTAGATCCTGATGGAAAGGTTTGGATAGCTCCTTTCCGTACTTTTGTGGATTCAGTCTTTGTCCCCGATAGTGGTAAATATAAAGTAGTAAGACCACTGTATGTTTATAATCCTGACGGTACACCATGGGATACTATTCGAGCTGTAACCATTGGTAGTGTCTTTTACCCGCTTTATAATAGTAAATATGGTCTTGACAAAGATCAAAATGGAAACATTTTAACCTGCGATTTTGATAATTTGTTCAGAATTAATTATCAGACTGGTGAAGGTATGAATGTTGTCGTTCCTCAATTCAATCAGGCAATTTGCAGCCCTGCTGTATCTGATAATGGTGATATTTATATTGCTCAGGTTTTCCCTGGTTATCCTCTTAGAATTTTCAACTCTGATTTTACATTCAGAGAAAATGTAGTAGATACATTAGAAAATTTTGGAAGATATACTGAAGTTAGTGCAGATGGTAATACAGTATATGCAGCAAGGTTTGGTGCTAAAAAAGTTATTGTATATTCCAGACCAGATGAATTTTCTCCATGGGAAGTAGATTCTGTATTAATAGGAGCAGTAGTAGAATCTGGCACATGGGATCCGGTAAATGGCAATATATGGTTTAGTTCAGGTTCTTATTTTGATCCTCCATTAAATGGATTAACACCTTCGATGTGGTATTCGTTTAATCCAGAAACCTGGGCTGTTCAGGATAGTGTAGGATGGGTATTCCTTAATGCACCAACTCTTACGGATAGTGCAAATCAGAGACCGCGTGGAATAGCTTTCAGTAATGATGGAACAGATATGTATGTTGCTTGTTTTGGCGCAAGCAATTTTCCACCTGTACAGAGATTCAATAATCCAGCCCACACAGTTGGAGTTAGACCTGACCCCAATGTTGTAGTTACAGATTACACACTTGCTCAAAACTATCCTAATCCTTTCAATCCAACAACAGATATTAAATTTACTGTTGCAAAAGAAGGTTTTGTAACTTTGAAAGTTTACGATCTTCTTGGAAAGGAAGTTACTACGCTGGTTGATCAGCAAATGCCATCTGGTGGTTATACAGCAGATTTTGATGCATCCAATCTTGCATCAGGAACTTATATCTATACACTTTCAGTAAATGGTGTTTCAATATCCAAAAAGATGATGCTCTTGAAATAAGGAGCTTATTCTAAATTAAAAAACCCCACCTGCCTCCCCCTTCTGAAAAGGGAGGTAAGGAGGGGTTCTTTTTTTGGTTTAAAGTTAATTTGAGATAAATACTTAGATATGGTATGAACAGATTTTTACTTTTTTCATTTCTTACAATCATAATTCTTACACCTGATATTTTTGCACAGCTTTCAAATCCACCTAAAAGAGAATTAAGAGCTGCATGGCTCGCTACAGTAATTAATCTGGATTGGCCACCTTCACCTAATTCTTCTACGGAAATACAAAAAGCAAGATTGATAGAAATATTAGATGAACTTAAAGCATCAGGAATTAATACAATTATTTTCCAGGTAAGAACTGAATGCGACGCATTGTATCAATCAGGTATTGATCCATGGTCTTACTGGTTAACCGGTGCACAAGGTTTTCCGCCAAGCCCTTATTATGACCCGCTTGAATTTGCTATTGAAGAAGCGCATAATAGGGGGATGGAGCTTCACGCATGGTTTAATCCTTACAGAGCAGACAGGGATATTAATGATTATTCGCCTTCATCGAATCATGTAACCAATACTCATCCTGAATGGATATTTACAATTTCAACTTTCAAGTTCTTAAATCCTGGCTTAAGAGAAGTAAGAGATTATATAAAATCTGTCATTGGTGATGTTGTTAGCAGATATGATGTTGACGGAATTCATTTTGATGATTATTTCTATCCCTATCCTCCAAATAATATGACTGCAAATGCAGCTAATAATGCACTTGATGATTCCACATTTGCTGCTGATCCTCGTGGATTCACTAATAAAGAAAACTGGAGACGAGATAATGTTAATATAATGGTTCAAGCAGTTTATGATACAATACAAATTGTTAAACCTTATGTGAAATTTGGAATCAGTCCTTTTGGTATCTGGAAAAATGGTGTGCCTCCTGGAATAACCGGGCTTGACGCTTACAGTATTATTTATTGTGATGCAATTGCATGGCTTCAGGCACAATCTATAGATTATCTTACTCCACAGCTTTACTGGAGAATTGGAGGTCCACAGGATTATAGTTCGCTGAGTTCATGGTGGGCTGATTCTGTTGCTGCTCATGATCGTCATTTATATCCCGGTCATGCCGTTTACAGAATTACAACATGGACTGCAAGTGAAATGCCTAACCAGATAAGAATTGACAGAGCCAATCCTGATATTCAGGGAAGTGTTTTCTTCAGAACAGGTAACTTTTTTGAAAACCCTTTGGGATTTACTGATTCGCTTAAGAATGATCTTTATAGATTTATTGCACTTAATCCTTCAATGGATTGGAAAGACAATGTTAATCCTAACCCGCCGGAAAATTTAACTTTTGGAAGACTTGAAAATGGAAGTGCGGGATTAAATTGGAATCTTCCACTTATTGCAAGTGATGGTGATTCAGCATCGAGATATGTTGTTTACAGATTTGAGGATCCAAATATTCAGCCAAGTGATCTTGATGATCCAAGTAAGATTTTAAATATTGAGGGCAGAAGATTTAGTACACCCGACGAACCTCCGGATCCAACTGGCCCTTACTATTTTGTAGCTACCTCATTGGATAGAAACTACAACGAAAGTGCAATGAGTAATGTAGTAGAAGTATTTCCACCACAAATTCCTGTTCTTGCTTATCCATCTGATGGATCAGTGAATTTAAGAGATACTATTATAATTGGATGGAATTATCCTGAGTTTGCCTCATCATATAGAGTTCAGGTTTCAACTGATCCTGCTTTTACTTCTAATATTGTAATTGATGAATCCGGGATTCAGGATACCTTCAGAGTTACTTCGGGATTAGAAGGACAGACTAAGTATTATTGGAGAGTTAGTGCGAGCAATGCCGGCGGAGTGAGTAATTTTTCTTCGGCATTCAGCTTCACAACTGGTTTCCCTGTTTCTCCTCAACTTTCATATCCACCCGATAATACAGGTAATCATCCGGTGGATATTAATCTTATATGGTTTTCTTCTAATGCCGCTGATTCATATCAATTGCAGGTAGCAAGAGAAATAGATTTTGCACCGCAATCAATGGTGCTGGATACGACCGGTTTAACTGATACAACTTTTGCTTTAAGTCAGTTAGCGATGAATACTTTCTATTACTGGCATATAAAAGCATTCAACCAGTTCGGTGCAAGTAACTGGTCTGCAATCTGGAGATTTAAAACTTTACCTCCAGTAGGAGTTGATGAAGAAGAAAAAATTCCTCAGAGATATGGATTGGAACAAAATTATCCAAACCCATTTAATCCAACTACAACTATTAAATTTAGTTTACCCCATGCTGGTTATGCAAAACTAAAAGTTTATAATCTTTTGGGACAGGAAATAGCAGTTCTTCTTAATGATTATAGGAATGCAGGCTACCATGAAATTTTTTTTGATGCATCACAATTAGCAAGCGGAATATATATTTACAGATTGATAACCGATAATTTTACATCTTCGAAAAAAATGATCCTCTTACGTTAAAACTTCTGAGGACAGGTTTTTGTGAAATGAAATTTACAAGATTGAAAGATTGAAGCCTCTCCGAAAAGTATATAAACCGTTAAAACGGTTAAAAGATTTATTACAGAGATTCGTTAACCCACGACTTAAGTCGTG
>JAUSIA010000313.1 GCA_030648225.1 Ignavibacteria bacterium
CTTCTTGAACTTGCTCTTGAACTTGAACTCCAACGAGTATGAGTACAAAATCCGGTTACGTAGCAATCCTCGGTTTGCCTAACGCTGGCAAATCAACTTTAATGAATGCACTTCTTGGACAGAAGCTTTCAATAGTTACAAAAAAACCGCAAACAACAAGGAAGCGCATTCTTGGAATCCTTTCATCCGAAAATTACCAGGTCATTTTTCTTGATACACCTGGTATTATCAAACCTGAATATCTTTTACAGGAAAAAATGATGGAAGCGGTTAGTGATTCAACTAAAGATGCCGATATTATAATACTGATAGTTGATATTTCTTATGATACCGATGGGCAAAATATTTTAGCCAATGAATTCATAATCAAAAATATTTTTAAAATTCAGAAGCCACTTTTACTTTTGTTAAACAAAGTTGATTTAAGTGAACAAGAGAAAGTTAAAAAGCTCATTTCAAAATATGAATCACTTAAAAAGTTTATGAAAGTAATTCCTGTTTCTGCATTATTAAATTTTAATATTGAAGAAGTTCTAAGTACAATTGTAGAACTTTTACCTGAAGGTCCTAAATATTATCCCGAAGATATTATTGCAGAAGAGAATGAAAGATTTTTTGTCTCGGAAATTGTAAGAGAAAAGATTTTTGAACTTTACAAAGAAGAGATACCTTACAGCACCGAAGTTATTGTATCAGATTTTAAAGAAAGAGAGGCTAACAAAGATTATATCCTTGCAGAAATAATAGTTGAAAAGGAGAGTCAGAAAGGAATAATAATCGGGAAGCAGGGTGCAGCTATAAAAAAAGTCGGTCTTGAAGCAAGGAAACAAATTGAAGATTTTTTACAAAGGCAGGTTTATCTCGAACTAAGAGTAAAAGTAAAAAGTAAATGGCGTACTGATGAGAAGCAGTTGAAATCATTTGGGTATATCAAACCGAAAGACTGATTAAACATTCTTAATGAAAAAGTATCTTCCCGAAACCCTGCTTATGCTAAACACAATAATCTGGGGTGCTACTTTTGTCATTATAAAATCTGCTTTAACTGATATTTCACCGTTACTTTTTATTTCTGTAAGATTTTTATTTGCTACAATCATTCTTTTTCCTTTTGCTTTTAAAATTTTCAGAACTATTAATAAAGAAGCTTTTTGGGGAGGGCTTTTACTCGGGCTCTTATACTTCATCGGTTTTTCCACACAAACAATTGGTTTAAATTATACAACTGCTACCAAATCAGCTTTCATTACAGGAACGTTTATAATTTTTACACCACTCTTTCAGACATTAATCGAAAGAAAACCACCTTCAAGAGGAGTTACTATCGGAGTAGTTCTTGCAGTACTCGGATTAGTTTTTCTTACAAGTAAAGGAGATTCTTTATTAAGTGTTTTTACAGAGATAAATGAAAGTTTTAACATTGGAGATTTCTTTACTCTTATATGCGCAATAGTCTTTTCATTATATTTAGTTTACTTAGATATCATCAGCAAAAAATCTGATTACAAACCTCTTGTCTTCTTACAAATTTCCGTAACAGGAGTATGCGGAATTTTATTTTCACTTCTCTTTACGGTTTGGGAAGTTGAAAAAATTCATTTCAACTTCAGCAGTAATTTATTGTTTGCAATTCTTTACACTTCTGTTCTTGCAACAGTTATAACAACAACAATTCAAACAATGTATCAGAAGTTTGTAACTCCTTCTGTTGCTGGAATAATATTATCATTCGAGCCAATCTTTGCAGCACTTTTTGCCTTCTTTATGTTGAATGAAAAAATATCTAACTTTGGATTAATTGGATGCCCGCTTAATTTTTGCGGACTACTAATCTCAGAGATTTATAAAAAGAAATAAGATGGATAAAGATTTAACAAGAGCAGAAATAGTTATAAACGGTTTGGTGCAAGGTGTTGGATTCAGATATTATATTTACAGGAATGCCATCGGTCTTGGATTGAAAGGTTTTACAGAAAATCTTTTCAGCGGAGAAGTTCTGACAGTTGTCGAAGGAAGTAAACCTCTCGTTGAAGAACTTTATAAAAAAATTATAGTAGGGCCTTCACACGCTTCTGTACGAAAACATAATATTATCTTGCAGGAACCTAAAAACGAATTTGAAAATTTTGAGATAAGACATTGAATCAGGAATTCAGAACCGGTATCGGATTTGATGTCCATGCTTTTGCTGATAACCGCAAACTTATAATTGGCGGAGTGGAAATTCCATTTGAGAAAGGTCTTGCCGGACATTCCGATGCAGATGTTCTCCTTCATGCAATTTCCGATGCTTTGCTGGGTGCACTTGCACTTGGTGATATTGGAAAACATTTCCCTGATGATGATCCTAAATTTAAAGATGCCGATAGTGGATTTCTCCTTTCTGAAGTTTACAAAATAGTTGAGGGAAAAGGATATGCAACAATGAATGTTGATGCAGTAATTATGCTGCAGAGACCAAAGATAGCTCCTTATGTTGATGAGATGAGAAAAAAAATTGCTGATTTGCTTAAAGCAGATATTGACAGGATTTCAATAAAAGCAACAACAACCGAAAGATTAGGATTTACAGGGAGAGAAGAAGGTATAGCGGCAATGGCTACTGTTTTACTTATAAAGGCTTAATGAATGATCGAAAGCATTCTCAATCATCTCTCAGACATGAACCCGTTTCTTATCTATCTTGTTCTTTTTCTTTTTTCTTATGTAGAAAATGTTTTTCCTCCTTCACCAAGTGATCTTGTAGTTGTTATTGGAGGCTATCTGATTGCAACAGAGGCAATTAATTTTATTCCTACATTAATTCTTACAACAGTTGGAAGTGTGCTGGGATTTATGACTCTTTATTATCTCGGTTCACAGGTTGATAAAAAAGTAATAAGAGCAGGAAAAATGAAATTCATTTCTGCCGAAGCAGTTGATACTGCAGAAAAGTGGTTTAATAAATGGGGGTACACTGTTATTATAGCAAATCGTTTTTTACCCGGAACAAGATCTGTTATCTCCTTCTTCGCAGGCTTAAGCGAATTAAAAGTTTTAAGGACAGTCATCCTCGCAACTGTCAGTGCTTTTGTATGGAATGCAATTATTATTTATCTGGGAATTTTCTTCGGGAATAATATTGAACTTGTTGATTTTTATTTATCCCGATACCAAACGGTTGTACTTATTCTTACAGGAGTAATAATTTTATTTTTTGTTATAAAGCATTTCTTCTTTAATAAAAAGAAGAGTAAGAGTTGATGTTCAAATCAAAAAATAAAGAAGTAAAA
>JAUSIA010000314.1 GCA_030648225.1 Ignavibacteria bacterium
AATTACTTAAAGCATACAACACAATATTCGCTCCAAACTTCAGCGCTTCCTCTCTTTTTTCTTCAGGGTCATTATGAACTTCTGCATCTGCCCAGCCATCACTCGGATTGGCTTCAAAGGTGTAATAAACAGCAAGCCGTCCATCTATAAAAATTCCAAAACCTTGTGCAGGATTTTCATCATGCTTATGTGTTTTTGGCGGACCTGATGAAAAATCGTAAAGGATATTATAAATACTATGCGAATAAGGAAGCTCGGTAAATTCTTTATCAGGAAAAACTTTTTTCATTTCTCTTCTTAAAGCTTTATCCAAACCATAATCATCATCTATATAAAGAAAGCCGCCATTCTCCAGATATTTTCTCAGCCTCTCAGCTTCGTTGTTTGTAAAGACAATGTTTCCATGCCCGGTCATAAAAAGGAAAGGATATGAAAAAATCTCATCACTTGAGAGATCAACAAATTTATATTCAGCTTTAACATTCAAACTTGTATTTACCTGCAGATATTTCAACAGGTTTATTTCTGCTGAAGGATCGTTGTACCAGTCACCACCGCCATTATATTTTAACCTGGCAATTTGAAAGGCTCCCTCAGTTTGAGATAAAACTTCCATGGAAGCAAAAATTAAAAAAAGAATGACTAATCTTATCATTTTATTACTTAAAAACATTTAAGAATAATATATCTGTAAAGAGAACTAATATCAATTTATAAAGAATGCAGGAGCTAATTTTGCCACCCTGTATAATTTGAATAAAACTTTATATTTTGTTTTATAAAAATTAAACAACATTTTTATTAAAAGGTAAATTAATGAGTATAAATAAAGAGGGGCATTTGAAAAATAAAATGCCGAAAAACCCGGCTTTGGAAGAAAGAATAAACTGGCATATTACACATACTAAAAATTGCAGCTGCCGAGAAATGCCTGAAAGTATCCGAAGAGAAATTGAAAAAAGAAAAAAGGGAGAATTAAAATGAAATACTGGTTAATGAAATCCGAACCTGAAGTCTTTTCTATTGATGACCTGAAGAAGAATAAAACAACTCACTGGGATGGTGTGCGAAATTATCAGGCAAGAAATTTTATGAAAAATGAAATGAAGATTGGAGATAAAGTTTTATTCTATCATAGTAATGCTGATCCATCTGCAGCAGTAGGCGTTGCGGAAGTTATTAAAGAAGGTTATGCAGACCATACACAGTTTGACCCTGAGGATAACCATTACTTCCCTTCTTCAGATCCTAAAGATCCAATCTGGTTTATGGTTGATATAAAGTTTGTTGCGAAGTTTAAAAAACCTGTGCCCTTAGGTGAGATTAAAAAAAATCCTAAATTAAAAAAGATGAAACTCATTAAAAGAGGAAACCGTTTATCTGTAATGCCTGTTGAGAAGAATGAATTTGAAGAGACTGTAAAGATGGGAAGTAAGTAATTCCTGCAATTTTTTTAAACCTTCCTTTTTGGGAGGTTTAGAGTGGCTGCGATTTTTTTCGTCATCTTATAATGTGGTATAACATCAAAAAGTGTGTGTGCTTCTTTTACGATTTCATAACCATGTTTCTCATAAAACTTAATTGCCAGATCGCGGGCATTTAAAATTATATTCTTCGCTCCTCTTTCTTTAATTTTCTCTTCAAGATAAGAAAGGATCATCGAACCGATTCCTTTTCCCTGCCATTCATCTTCAACAGCCATATAACGTATCTGAGCTTCTTCATTTGAATTGAAATGTGCCCTCCCAACTCCAATAGGAATCCTGTCTTCATTACAAACCATTACGTGAATGGATTTAACTTCAAGTTCATCCTTTTCACTTCCCTTTGGCTGGTTCCATGGTTTTCTTAAAATTCTCCAGCGGAGATTATAATACAATTCAAAATCATTTTGTGATGATGGTTCAGTGATTATCATTCCACATCTTTTTGTCGGAATAAATCCTCATCATTTGGTTCTAATCCTTCTTCAATATCATCTGCACTATCCAATAATTGTTGAGGTAATGATCTTGTTGTATTTGCACCGAGTCTTTTTATTCTTTCAACACTACTTAGAAGATTTCCTCTTCCAGTGTACAATTTCTTCATCGCCTCTTCATAACCTTTTTGCATACTTGCCATTCGTTTTCCCAAGTCTATCAAATCAGTAATCAAACCCTGGAACTTATCATATAGAGCACCGCTTTGTCTTGCTATTTCAAGAGCATTTCTGTTCTGGTTTTCCTGCCGCCAGATACTTGCAACAGTCCTCAAGGTTGCTAATAAAGTAGACGGGCTGACAATAACAATATTTCTATCGAAGGCGTCATTAAAAAGATTAGGTTCATTCTGAACTGCTAATGCAAAAGCCGGCTCGACAGGCATAAACATTAATACAAAATCAAGGCTCTTAAGCTGATAAAGTGACTGATAATTTTTTGAACTTAAATTTCTTAAATGATTTCTGATTGAAGTTATATGTTCTTTAATTGAAACCTGTCTTTGCAGATCATCTTCGGCAGAAATAAATTTTTCATAGGCAACAAGTGAAACTTTGGAATCAATAATTATACTTTTATTTTCAGGTAGACTTACTATAACATCCGGCTGGAATCTTCTTCCTTCTTCAGAATAAATAACCTCCTGGATTCTGTATTCCCTTCCTTTAACAAGCCCGGACTTTTCAAGAATACTCTCGAGAATAAATTCTCCCCAACTTCCCTGTGTTTTTGTTCCTCCTTTTAATGCCTGAGTTAAATTTTTTGCTTCCTGAGTAATCTGCAAGTTCACATCCTTAAGCATTTGAAGCTGTTCACGCAAAGATGCATTTCCTCTTATGTTTTCTTTACTGGTTTCTTCAACTTTCTTTTCAAATTTTGATATCTCTTCTCTCAGAGGTTGGATAATATTCTGCAAACTGATTTTACTTTGTTCGGAAAATTTTGTTGTCTTTTCCTCAAAGATTTTGTTTGCAAGATTTTCAAACTCAACAGAAAATCTTTTCTGTAACTGTTCGATTTCTTCTTTCTGTTCAGTCAACCTATTTAGAAGATTATCATAGTCAGCTTTAAGAGCCGAATTTAATGCACTAACTTCAACTATCTTTTGTCGATTCAGATCCAGTTCTTCAGTGAGTTTGGTATTTGTCTCCTCAATAACTTTATTTCTTTCATGTAGTTGAGAAATCCTTACCGCATACTTACCCCTCATGAGAAGAAGAAATATTAATAATATGACTGATATCGATATAAAAATTATATATGAGATTTCCATAACAACCTTATGACTGAGAAAGATGATTTAATTTATTTATAAAATACTTAATGCTTGGGCAATTAGTATGATTTTTTGCCTGTGTAAAAGAAAATCCATTCTTTAATAAAATTTTGGTCATTAATCTTTTATTACCAAAGCCTCTTTGGAAATATTTAACTCTAAGATCACTCAAATATTCAAACGGATTTTGTTCATTTTCAGGAAATTCATTAAATAAATTCCCTTTTTTAAAAAAATTCCTCAATAAATTCGTATCTGCTAAGAACCAAGTTTCAATATGTTTTTTTGCAATCACCAATATGTAATCAGAAGATGGTGGAACAATTCTTTGATGTGTTATAGTATAACATGAATCATCGTGAAGATCTGTTAAAATTAAAAATTTGTTCGCCCCTTTTTGTTGTAATGCAGTTACAAAAGCTGTTAAATTATGAGGTAATAAATTTCCAGCACCCTCAGCATTAATTATTTCTTCAATATAGTCAATATTCAAACTATTCATTAATTCTCTGAATTGTTCAGAGCTCAACAAAATCTTTTCTGTATCCCCTTCAACGATTATTCCTAATTTCACCAAGGTACACCAGCCCCATAAATATTCGATAACCAAGCTTCGTCCATTCTTATTCCCTCAATATTTAAATCCCGAGCATATTTAATTTCAGTTAAGCCATTCTTTTTATTTACTAAAATTAATTCTATAGGTTTTAGCTCTGATACTAAGGTCTGTGAATGAGTTGTAAGCCAGATATAAAATTTTTTTTCTTTACAAAACTTTCTAAACATTTTTACCAATTCTCGAATAATATAAGGATTCAAACCATTTTCTGGCTCTTCTATACATAAAAATTGTGGTTCCTTACTCTGGTATAATGCAGACAATAATATGAGAATATTTCTTGTTCCATCCGACACTAAACTAGTAGAAAATGGCGCATTATAATATTCTTCAAAAAAATGTAAATTTTTCTTATTCGTTAAACTATCAATAATAACTTCAATATCTTTAAAATCAGGAATAAATAATGATAACCATTCTTTAAATTCTTCATTTAAATTTTCATCGTTTAACAATCTGTATAATACCTGTTCTAGATTATCTCCATCCAACCTAAGCTTTGAATCATCATTTATCGGTTCCTTAACATATTTTTCAAAGCCTATAAATAGTCTAGAAAAATTTTTAATAAATTGGACATAATCGGTTTTAGTATTCAAATCTTCAGTTATGGTTTTAGTATTCACACCTTCAGTTATAATATTAAATTTATCTTTTGAATATTTTGAATCAATAAATATATAATTCTTATAATCACCCAATTGGAAATAAAAGTCGTCACTATTACTGTTAAAATTTGAAACTTGACTTACTCCTTCAAATAAACTAACTGGATTATCTCTAGAAGTACATAAACTCATAAACTCAAGAGCTTCAAAAATATTAGATTTTCCGGCGGCATTTGAACCTACAAATACGGAAAATGGATTAGGTTCATTTATCTCTAGTGATTTGATAGACTTAAAATTTTCTATTTTTATTTTGGTAATATTCATATTTAAATATAACTATTTCTCTAATTAAGAATTTGGAGCTTATTCTAATTTAACTTTGTCTTCAACTGAATTTAACAACCTATTATCCTTAACTATTTCCAAAACCTTCTTTATATCATCATACAAAACTCTGTCCTTAACCAAAGGCTTAACAACTTTTCTTATTTCACTATAGGCTACTGATGTCCCTTCACCGCATTTTAAAGGTTTAAGAAACTCAACTGCTTGCGCTGCAGTCATTAGTTCAATTGCTAAAACATTTTCGAGATTATGCATAATCCTGTAACATTTCTGTGCTGCGATTGAACCCATTGAGTTATGATCTTCCTGGTTTGCGGAGGTTGGAATAGAATCAACACTGGCTGGATGAGCCAAAACTTTATTTTCAGAGACAATGCTTGCAGCAGTATATTGTGCAATCATTAAACCGGAATTAAGTCCACCATCTACAGCAAGAAATCTTGGCAGCCCGCTTAAGTTTCCATTAACCATTCTCTCAATTCTTCTTTCGGAAACATTTGCAAGCTCAGATAAGGCAATGCTCATAAAATCCATAGCAAGTGCCATTGATTGCCCGTGAAAATTTCCACCTTCAATATGCTCTTCAGTATCAGGAAAGATGATCGGATTATCATTCACAGAGTTAATTTCAATCCCGACTTGTTTTGTAACATAATCAATCGCATCTCTTGATGCCCCATGAATCTGAGGTACACACCTGATTGAGTAAGCATCCTGAATACGTGGATCATTTTCGAGGTGAGATTTTCTTATTTCACTATTCTTAATCAGCGAAAGAATATTTTTAGCAGCTACAATTTGTCCTGGATACGGTCTTAATTGATGGATTTTATCAAAGAAAGCTTTATCAGTTGCACGCAAAGCTTCATGAGAAAGTGCAGCACAAATATCGGCAAGTTTTTTAAGCTTATTTGCACGGATACAAATATATGAAGCATAAGCAGTCATCATCTGAGTGCCGTTAACTAAAGCCAATCCTTCCTTTGCCTCAAGTTTTACAGGAGTAAGTTTAAATTTCTGTAAAGCATTTTTTGACGGGATAATTTTCTCATCAGGTATAAAATCTTTATCATAATTATCAGCTAAATAAACATTCCCCTTCCCAATCATTGCAAGAACGAGGTGAGAAAGCTGCACAAGATCGCCGCTTGAACCGACTGAGCCTTGTGAGGGTATCACAGGTATAATATTATTTTCAACCATCTTAATCATAAGTTCAAGAGTAGATAATCTTATTCCGGAGTATCCTCTTGAAAGTGCATTTAATCTGAGAAGCATCATTATCTTTACAATTGCAGGAGGAAGATATTCTCCTGTTCCTGCCGCATGACTGACAATCAGATTTTCCTGCAGTTCAAGAATATTTTCTTTTGAAATCCTGATGTTAGCAAATTCACCAAAGCCTGTAGTTACGCCATATATCACTTCATTATTATTCACCCATTTCTCAACTAATGCACGTGATTTATTTATTCTTTTCTTTGCTTCCTTGGTTATTCCAAGTTTTAGATTTGTTTTGATGAAGGATTCTATTCTATCAAGAGTAAGAGATTCCCCATCAATTGAAAGTTTATTTTGTGCCATAAACCATTTTTTTTATTTTATCAGAATTATGACGGTTAGTTTTATATGTGATGTAAATTTTTGATTCATCATATTTTGTTGAAAGCACTTTCGCCAGAGAATGAATTTTAGCAGCAGTTTTTGAGTCATCTAAATTTAAAGCAACTTTCTCTTCAACGAAAGTATTTTCACTCATTTCAATAAGTTTATTAATCAGTGCAGGGATATTAATTCCCTTTTCTGCAGAGATAATAATACTATCCTTATAGTTATTCATAATATAACCGATCTTCTCCCTTTCATCCAAAATATCAATCTTATTAAAAACTTTAAGAATAGTTTTTTTATCGCTTCCAATTTCTTTTAAAGTCTCTTCAACAACATTTATGTGCTCTTCAAAATAAGGATCTGAAATATCAATAACGTGCAGAATAACATCTGCATCTCTTACTTCATCCAATGTGCTCTTAAAGGAAGCAATAAGATTTGCAGGAAGTTTTCTTATAAAACCTACAGTATCACTAAGTAAAATGTTACTACTTTTATCTAAGTTTAAAACTCTTGTTGTTGAATCAAGCGTTGCAAATAGTTTATCTTCTGCAAGAACTTCAGCTTCAGTCAGCCTGTTAAATAACGTTGATTTACCCACATTCGTATAACCAACAAGACAAATCTTTAAAAAATCTTTTCTTCCCTGTCTTTGTGTATTCCGCTGAGATTCTATCTTTTTAAGATTCTCTTTAAGATGACTTATCCTGTTTCTAATAATTCTTCTGTCGGTTTCAATCTGTGTTTCACCGGGACCCTTTGTTCCGATTCCACCATACTGTTTTGATAAGTGAGTCCACGCTCTTGTCAGCCTGGTAAGCATATATTGGAGTTGAGCAAGCTCAACCTGGGTTTTTGCTTCCCTTGACTTAGCTCTTGATGCAAAAATATCAAGTATCAACCCGCTCCGGTCAATTATTTTCCGGTTCAAAGTTCTTTCAAGATTTCTTACTTGCGTAGGAGAAAGATCATCATCAAAAATAACTACGTCAATCTGGCTGCTTTCAACAATTACTGCAAGCTCTTCAGCTTTTCCTTTACCAATATAAAAAGCTGGATCTGGAGAATATTTTGCCTGTACAATTTTTTCTATCGTTTCTGCCCCTGCAGTTGAAGCAAGCTCTTCAAGTTCAAGCAAGTGTTCATTAACAATCTCAGCATCAATATCTTTTCTGTTTAAAGCTACAAGTATGGCTCTTTCTTTTGTCTTCTGCAAAATTTCTATCAATTTACCTCTCTTTATCTTTATATAAATCTCAATGTAAGGTATAGGGTATATAGGTATAAAGGCATATAGGTATAAGTTTTTTATTTCCCTATACCTTATACCCTATACCTTTATACCTTTGTAATTATAATCAATTTTGAGGAACCATTCCATTGTCTAAACTTCAGCCATCTCCTTTTTAATATTCTGGGCAACAAGCATTTCAATCAAAACAGTTATTAAAGCTGCTAAAAGAAAAAGTTTCCAGAGTTCTGAACCAAATCGTGCTTGAAGTATTACTTCAACAGGATTTTGATCTTTATCAACACTAAGAAATGTTCCTTTAAAATTTATTTCTGATAGATACTCTTCAAACTCATTACTACTTATAGAATTTGTAACCGACTCAAGCGGATTATGATTAACAGGTACTTCATCAATCAATTCTTCTCCGGAATAAACTTTAAATATTCCTGTGAAATCTGTGTTACCATAAACAAAAAAATCTGTTGATGTAATATCACCGGGATTTATAAATTCTTCGGTGTTATCAGGTCTCTTAATTTTAACCTGGGAGATACTTCTGTTACTGATATTTATATCAATAGTTTCCCCGGCA
>JAUSIA010000319.1 GCA_030648225.1 Ignavibacteria bacterium
CGAGGTTTTTATGAAAATTAAATATTACGTTCTTCCTTTCCTTATATTAATCTTTTTTTCAGACCTTCAATCATTGCCAAGATTTAGCTTGAGAGGTGGAGGCGGAGATTGTGTAGGATGTCATGTTAATCCAACCGGCGGAAATATGAGGAACGAGGGTGGCTGGGGCTTTGGAAAAAATGTTCTTCCTATGAATACACCTGAGGATGATTTTGCAATGAGCAATAAGATTGGTGATAACATCCAGTTCGGTCTTGATTTAAGGGGACAGACTTTATTGATGATGACTTCTGAAAGAAAAAGAATAGATTTCCAGAAAATGACGGGGAGTATTTATACTAATATTGATCTTTCTGAAAAGATAAAAGTTTTTACACGATATGACTTCATCCAGCAAATATGGGAAGCTTATGGTGTGGCACATATTCTTCCTAATAACAGCTATATAAAAGGAGGAACTTTTCAGTCAAATTATGGGATAAGGCTTGATGACCACACTGCATATACAAGAGGAGGGGATCTCGGGCTTCTTTTTAGTACAAATGTTAAAACAGGATTGATTTACGATCCGCGTTATGTAGAAACTGGTTTGGAGTTAGGATTTTATTTTGATGAGTTTGCTTTTTTAACGGCAAGTGTCGGTAACCCTCGCAGCTCGCTTTTCCTGTATGATCCTGTTTATACGGCTAACTTAAAAATTCAGCCAAATATCGGGGATGATAAATCTTTATTTTTGGGAGGTTCAATTGCTGCATTCAGAGGACTTATTATACCTTTATTTGGGCGTGTCTTTCCTGAGGTGAAAATGTATGGAGGCTATGTAGGATTCGGTATTGGGGATTTTACAATTATGGGTGAATATGATATGGCTAATGATTATCTCTTTAAAGATTCTGCTTCTACCGCTTTAATGGTTGAGGTTGCTTATAGGGTTATCAAAGGTTTAGAGGCAGTTGTTAGATTGGACAGGTTTGATCCTAACTCAAAGTTTGAAAAAGATGAATACACAAGGGTTATAATTGGTTTTGAAATATTCCCGTATAGCTTTATTGAAATAAAACCTCAATACAGGATACAGATGGAAGATCCAAGTATATACAATGATTCTGCGCTGATTCAGTTTCATATCTGGTATTAAACTCCACTTTAAATGAGGCTCACCCGGTGAACCTCACTTTCCCTTACATTCTGATATTTAAACATCGTTATATTATAGATGCCAAAATTTACTACTAATAAAAGACTAAAGATGAAAATTGTATCATTAATATTAGTAACGTTTCTTTTTATACACGGCTGTGGAAAGGATGCTGAAGATCCAAATGGATTTAATAGAGAGGATTACAAAATTGAAGCTGATGAGATGCCAGCTCCTGTTGGAGGAATAACAGCAATACAAGAAAAAGTTGTTTATCCTGAAGATGCAAAGGATGAAGAAATTGAAGGGACAGTTCTTGTGAAAACTTTCATAAATGAAAATGGTGATGTTGTCTGGGCTGAGGTTTTAAAAAGTTCTAATCCGGTTTTAGATAGTGCCGCGTTAAGCGCAGCTAAAGAAGTTAAATTTACCCCTGGAAAACTTAAAGGAAAAAATATAAAAGTGCAGATTGTTGTCCCTATTTCTTTTAAGCTTAATTAAGATAGTAAAAACATGTGAGGCTCACCTTAGAGGTGAACCTCACATCTAGGTCTCACTTTCTATTCCCCAATATCCCTCCTCATTTATTCCTTGAATCCCCAGCTTAAAAATTACTATTTTTGAGACATGCTAAAGCAAGTTTTTCTGTTTCTTATACTTTTAAACTTATCTGTTTACTCCCAGCAGGATATAATGAACAAATTTATGCTTGCCCAAAACTTTGAGCAGGCAGGAGAGTTTGAAAAAGCAAAACAGATATTTGAAGATTTATACCAGCAGCAGCCTGGTAATTTTCAATTCTTTGATGCACTAAACAGGGTTTATCTTCAGTTAAAGGAATATGACAATTCAATAATTATTATTGAACAGCGGTTAAATCTGAATCAATCAGATTTTAATCTATACGGACTTTTAGGCAAAACGTATTATCTCAAAGGTGATGAAAAAAAGGCTTTTGAAACATGGGATGAGGTTCTCAGAAAATTTCCTGATAATCCCACCAGCTATCGCACAATGGCAAACTACGCAATTGAAAGAAGAGCTTTTGAAAAAGCAATAGAGTATTTGAATAAAGGAAAAGAAGTAACTGAAGATCCACGAATGTTCTCTTTTGATCTTGCAAACATATACTCACTTACTATGAGATATAAAGATGCAGCAAAAGAGTATTGCTCTCTTATCTCGTCTTATCCGAATCAATACCAGTTAATTGAATCAAAAATTCTTTCATACATAAATAAACCGGATGCACTTGAGCAGACAATTGATGCTGTTGAAGAATATAGTAAAGGTGATCTGGTGGAATTTGATTATTTGTATGCAAGACTGCTGATGGAACAGGATGAGCTTGATAAAGCTTTTGAGATATATCTTGAGATAGATAAGAAACAAAATAATCTTGGAACCGACCTCTACAATTTTGCAAACTTTGCTTATATGGAAAAAGAGTATGAGCTTGCAGTAAAAGTTTTTAAAGAGGTAATTCAACATTATCCGAATTCTCCTGTTATATCTTCTGCAAAGCTTGGTTATGCTAAAACTATGGAAGAAGCACTGAATGAAAAATCCGCAGCCGATAATAATTCCTGGAAACCATTTTATAAACAAGAGGAAGCTAATGCAGAAGAAACTGAAAAAGTGGTAGCAGCATACAACGAATTAGCTGAACTCTATCCTCATTCTGAAGTTGCTGGTGAATCTTTATTTAGAATAGGCAAAATTTATTTGTACAAAAAAAATGATCTTGCATCAGCTGAAAATTATTTTAGCCGGATTATTAATGATTATAGAAATTCCCGTTTTATCTTTGATGCTTATAAAGAACTCGCTGAGATTTACGTTTTAAAAGATGATTTCACCTCTGCGGAACAAAATCTTTTCAATATTGTTGAAAACAATCGTGCGGGAGAAGATCAGAAAAATCTTGCAAGGTATGAACTTGCAAAAGTTAAATTTTATAATGGAGATTTTTCTTCTGCAAGAAATCATCTAAACGAGGTACTTAATAATTTAAAAGATAATATTGCTAATGATGCAATTGATCTTTCGCTCCTTCTTAATACAAATATGAATGATTCCTCTAACCTGCTGATTTTTGCAAAAGCAGAAAAGCTTATTGCACAGGGGAAATATGAGGAAGCCTCAACCTTTTTTAAAAATATTGCATCTAACCAGCAGGGTTTTGTGCTGCAAAACAGGGTAAAATTAAGATTAGCAGAAATCGAAATTGCAATGGGTAACCTTGAAGAATCAATATCTGTTTTAAACGAAGTCTCTTCCGAAAAAGAAAAAAATATATATGCAGACAGAGCATTATTCCTGTTGGGAAGAATCTATCAGTATGGCTTGAAAGATGATATTAAAGCTGCAGAGATGTATGAGGGTTTGCTTGCAAAATTCCCCAACTCCTTATATCTTGATGAAGCAAGAGAAGAAATAATAAAAATAAGAGAAAAAGTTAACCAGGGAACATAAATGGCAAAAAAGCAGAACCAGAAAATAGTTAAATGTTCATTTTGCGGAAGGGATGGCAACGAAGTTGGGAGTATGATTGCCGGACCGGATGTTTATATTTGCGATATTTGTATTGGAAGCAGTGTTGATATTCTCAGGAATAATCTGGCTACCTTTAATAATACAAAGGCAAAAAGTTATCAGCATCATACGCCTGCGACAATAAAAAAATCTCTTGATGAATATGTAATCGGGCAGGAGAGAGCAAAAAAAGTTTTATCGGTTGCGGTTTATAATCATTATAAAAGAATTAATGCCCGTTCAAATTTCTTTGAGCTTGATGATGTTGAAATTGAAAAGAGTAATA
>JAUSIA010000131.1 GCA_030648225.1 Ignavibacteria bacterium
ATGGAAAGATGAAATGAGATTAGGTCCGCCATTACCGATATATAATCTAATTCTTTCACCGGTTTTTGCAGTTAAAGATTTATCTCCTGTTAATGCACCAACTGATCCGTTGAAAACTACATAAGAGGGATTTTCATCAACAGCATTTTTTTGTGAGAAAGGCTGAAGCCCTGTTTCACCATAAGTGCCTTCTGTATAAAATTCACTCTGCATTACATAAAATTCTCTGTCAACCGGGGGCAATCCTTCTTTTGGTTCAACAAGAATTAATCCATACATACCATTTGCAATATGAAGACCTACAGGTGCAGTTGCACAATGATAAACATACAAGCCGGGATTTAAAGTTTTAAAAGAAAAAGTTGAAGTATGACCGGGTGCTGTGAAAGAAGAAGCCGCACCACCTCCAGGACCTGTTACTGCATGCAAATCAATATTATGAGGCATTTTGCTTGTTGGATGATTATGCAGATTAAATTCTACTTCATCACCTTCTTTAACGCGAATAAATTTTCCAGGGACATCTCCACCGAATGTCCAGAAAACATAATCAACACCATCAGCAAGTTTTTTTACAACTTCTGTTGTTTCAAGATCAACAATTACCTTGGTAGGATGGTCTCTTGTTATCGGTTGTGGTACATAAGGTGCCGAAGTTAATTTTGCTCTTTCAGTTCCTTGTACCTGGGATGAATAACTTTCATCACAGCCAGGATAGAGAAAGATAAATAATAATGATACCATTACTATAAAAGATGAGATTATAACTAACTTTATCCTTGTTTTCATTTCTTACTCCACATTGTTATTTATTTGATTTAATTTTTTCTTTGATTCTTCATTCAGATGTGTGTTTGCTTCTTCATTAAATTTCTTTACAGCTTCTGTTCCGGTGGGATGCCCGTAAGAGTTCATATCTTTATAATGAATCATGTATTCTTCTTTTGAAATGTTATTATCCCAGTTTCCTGTAAACATCCCAATACCGGTTACAATCAGGAAGGTTGAAACAATTCCGATTGCTGCATATCTTTTATTAATTTTCTTTTTAACAGGCAGAACTGATTTAAGATCAAGTGTGTCTGCAACAGGACAAACATCTATACAATTAAAGCATGAGGTACATTCGTCTGATAATACTGTTTTTACTTTATCAACTTTTATAAAAGAAGGACAAGCCTTTGCACATAAACCGCAATCAATGCAGCTTACAGGATTTCTTTTGATTTTGGTAGGACTCAGAAAATTTAATATTCCAAGCAAAGCACCGTAAGGACATAAATACCTGCACCAGAAATTTCTTATTACAATTGAAAGAATGAATAGGATTGAAATTACTATCAGCGCAAATCTTGATATGTCTGCAAAGAAGTAATACATCTTTATATCGGAAACGAGATTGTATGGACTATCAAGAAAAGATTTTACTGCAAGTGAGCTCATCAGGAAGAGGACCGAATAGAAAAGGAATCCAAGCATTAAATACTTAAGGCTTCTTAAAGGATAATCAAGAAACTTCGGAAGCTTAATCTTCTTCTTAAAGATTTTTTCTCCGAAATCACCGATAAGTTCAGAAAGAAATCCAACAGGACATAACCAACTGCAGAAAGATTTCCCGACAACAAGCGACATCAAAACAATACCAAAGAAAATAAAAATACCCGCAGGGTGTGCAGAATGAAGCTCACCTGTGGTAAGGAACAAATAAAAGCTCATCATTGAACTTATTGGAAGGAATCCATCAACTCCGGGAGGTCTGTTATAAAAACTTGCTGTTCCTCCTGATTCAAGGTATTGTATGAATAAGAACATCTCAACGCCTATCCATAAACATAAGAGAGCAAAAGCAGCCTGAACATAAAATCTGTACTTCTGTAACGGCTTTTCTCTATTCCTGATTATTTTCTTTTTCGTTTTCATATTCGGATATTTTTATCTGATTTATATACAAAAAAATATTTCAGATCGCAGCAACCTTTCTTAAAGTTCTTTCTTTGAAAGTATCAATTGTATCTTCATTAAGCATATTATAAGTTTGAGTACGAAGCACTCCCCATTTATCGTGTAAAGGACAAGGGTTTGTCGGATTACAATTTGGAAATCCAAGCACACAATTATTAAACATTGTCAAACCATCTAATGCTGCTACAATATCAAGGAGTTTTATTTTTTTCGGATCCTGAGCAAGAGAAAACCCGCCTGACTTCCCTTTTTTGGAATTAATAATTCCACTCTCAGTTAAGCTTTGCAAAATTTTGGAAACAAATTCCTTTGGTATGCTTAGCTTCTTTGCAATATCATCTGCAGAGACAATAGCTCCTTTATCATAAGTAGCGAGGTAAAGAACTGCCTGCAAACCATATTCACATTTTTTAGAAAATATAACTGTCATTTTTATAATCAGATTTTTTTGTCTGATTAAAGATAAGTTATAAAAAACCTTTTGTCAATAGTTCTACAAAAAAAATTTTACTATACTAATTTTTAAGAGAATGCTTAGAACTTACGTAGCTTAGGACTCCTGCCCTGAGCAGTCGAATCAGATTTGGAAATCTGAGCTACGATTTAAGAATGATATCCAAAATTTCAAAAAACTTATTCCAGCATTCCATTACTCCAATATTCCAAAATGTCAGTTACTAATCGCTCCGTTATTCTCTAAAGCAAGAAAATTGATTGTTAATTCTCACAACTGAAAACGAATTTCATCAGAAACAGATGAATTAAAGAACAATTTTCTGGTAAAGAATTTGTCATTTCCCAGGAACTTATTGCAGCGTTTAAATCTGGAGATTGTACGGATTTTTATGAGCGAAAGATTCGGATTCCGATTAATGCTTTTCGTACATCTCAGTATGGTAAAGAAGTTAGTTCTTATTAAATAATGATTTTCAGAGGAGAGTTTATCGGTGCTTTATGCCCGTTGGACTTTCCCAATTATTTCTTAATTTAATTTAAATACTAAAATCTTAAAGGTCCGGTAATGATAAAGACAATAACACTTTTCTTAATTCTAATTCCTGTAATTTGCTTACTTAGCCAAACAGAAACTTCAAAAAAACATTCCTATGTTGGTGTTCAGGTTTGTGCACCTTGTCATAAAACTGAGAAGCAGGGAATGCAATTAGATATATGGCAAAAGAGCAAACATTCCCAGGCATTTAAAACTCTTCAGACTGATAAAGCAAATGCTATTGCTAAAGAAAAAGGTTTTACAACTCCTGCAGCAGAAACTGAAGCTTGTTTGAAATGCCATGTTTCAGGTTATAACGTTGAAGCGGCTATGCTGGGAGAAAAATTTAAAATTGAAGACGGAGTTCAGTGCGAAACCTGTCATGGTCCTGGTTCAGATTATAAAACTTTAAAAATCATGAAGAGCCGTAAAGAATCTGTTGCAAACGGTTTGATCGTTCATGAAAATCATGAAGAGTTTTGCAAAAGCTGCCATAATCCCGAAAGCCCGAATTTTGTTGAAAAAGACATAAATGAAATGTGGCAGAAGATTAAACATCCTGTTCCTGAAAAGAAAGAATAATACAGAAAATATAAAGATGTAATATGAAATCTTTTATACTAACCTTACTTCTGCTGGTAACTACTTTTACAGCCTTCTCACAAAACATATCCGGCAGATTCTCCTCTTCCGTTTACACTTTTGAAAGATTCGATTCGGTTAATGCTTCAAAAACTTATGCAAGAGCTTATCAGCTTCTCAGCCTTAACATCAATAAAGATAAAGTTTCCTTAAGATCTTATATGAATCTCGAAACAAATCTTACCAAAGAACAACAGGTTGATCATCCAAGATTAAGATTCTATAATCTTTATTTAGAAGCAAGAGATCTGTTTGATATTGCTACTTTAAAACTTGGAAGACAGCCTCAGTTTAATTCTGTAATAGGCGGAGTGTTTGATGGAGTTAATCTTGATCTTAAAAAAGGCGATTACAAGCTCTCGGGTTTTTATGGTGCCAATGTTCCTGCTTACCAGAAGCTTGAATTAATTAAGGAATGGGAAGACAATTATGTGCTTGGTGCTTCATTCACTGCTTACTTTCTTAATAACTTCAGGTTTATGGCTAATTATGTTAATAAAAATTTCAAGGAACAGGAATATAATGCAGCAAGGCTTGATGAAGAGCTAAATCCAATCCAGGTTCTTATAAGAAATAAATCAAACCAGTATGAATTTGTTTCAGGTGAACTTTCATATTCTCTCAAAAATATAGTCTCAATTGATACCCGTTACGATTACGATCTTAACTTTGAAAAGACATCTAAATTTGAAATTTCAGGAAGATACGAAGAGATAGAAAACCTTGGAATTAATGTTTACTATAATTACCGGGAACCAAAGGTAAGATACAATTCGATCTTCTCTGTTTTTGATTTCGGCAATTCACAGGAGATTGAATTAGGTGGTGATTACAGATTAAATCCTCACTATACGGTTATAGCAAAATTTGCAAACGTTACTTACGAAACTGAAAACTCTCAAAGAATAACAGGCGGGGTAAACACAAGCTGGGGAAGCCTTACTTACAGGAAGAACCTTGGTTATGCGGGTGAGCTTGATGCAGTTTCACTCTACTCTGCTTATAGTTTTTTTGAAGGATTGATTACACCGTCACTCGGAGCTTCTTATACAAGCTATAAGCTTTCCGAAGATTCAGATAAAAATAATCTCATGACAGTTCTTGCAGGAGTTAATTACCGCCCTTTCAGAGTTCTCTCTTTTGATCTGCAAGGACAGTATATGAACAATAAAATTTATAAAGATGATTACCGGTTCTTTTTTAAGCTTAATTACTGGTTCAACGAAAACTTAAACCTGATGTAAATATGAAATTAACTTACATATATTTTACAGCTTTAACAGCCGCAGTAGCTTTCCTTCTTTTGTCTGCATTTAATATGAATGAAAATGTTACTGAAGAAAAAGAAAACAACCAGGTAATAAAATTTTCTCACTCTCTTCACACAGATCTGGTTGACTGCGAAACATGTCATTCGACCGTAACAACAAGTACATCTTTAAAAGACAGGCTCTTTCCTAATCATGATAATTGTGTTGACTGTCATGCTGTTGATGATGAGAATGAATGCAATACCTGCCATTATGAAGATAAGTATGAATCATTGATGCCGGAAGAACCTGATCTTTATTTCAATCATAAATTCCATATTGAAGATAAAGGATTAGAATGCGAATCATGCCATAAAGGAATTTCCGAAGTTGACTATGCAATGTTTGCCGTACAGCCTAACCCGATAATGGAAGACTGTTACAGCTGCCACAATAATATTACAGTAGCATCAAACACCTGCGAGTCTTGTCATATCTCTAGTGCCAACTTAATACCCCAAACCCATAAAAGTGTCTCCTTTATAAAGACACATAAATTCGATGCTCGTGCGTTTGATGCAAACTGTGTAATGTGCCATGATAATGTTTCCAACTCATGCGAAGAATGTCATGAAGCTACAAATGTAATTACAGAACTGAACTTGCTAAATGATTTTTACCAGCCTTATGTCCCATTGCAGTTCAGTGATGGACCAAAGAAGCAGCAGATTGCAAGAGTGCATGAGTTTAACTACAGGTTTACACATGGTATAGATTCAAAAGGAAAAACATCGGAATGCCAGTCATGTCATGAAGTTGAGACATTCTGCGGAAGCTGCCATCAGGCTGAAGGTGGAGATTTTGCTCTTGGCGGAATTGTTCCGGCTTCTCATCTTAAAAGCGGATTTTTTTCAATAGGAATTGGTTCCGGCGGCGGCGATCATGCAGTGCTTGCAAAGAGAGATATTGAAAGATGCGTTTCTTGTCATGATGTCCAGGGTGCTGACCCAACTTGTATTACCTGCCATCTTGATAGTGATGGAATCAAAGAAACTAATCCAAAAACTCACGCTTCAAACTTTATGCGTGATATTTATGGAGACTGGCACAGCAGCCAGGGCTCTATCTGTTATAATTGTCATACAAGCCAGTCACCTTTATCGTCTGCAGGAATGGGATTCTGCGGGTATTGCCATGGTGCAGACTTACACTAAAGTTTGAAAATTATGGAAAATAAAATGAAATATTTTTTATATCTGCCGGTTTTAATTCTTTGTTTATATTTTACAGGCTGCAGCGAGCTTGAAACAAATATAGAACAGCCGGAATCGGTTAACATTCATAAAGAAGGAATACTTAATCCTTCCTCTATGGATTTCCATGGTAAGTTAATAAGTGATAATAACTGGGATATGAATCAATGTCAGCAATGCCATGGGGGTAACTATGATGGTGGTTTAGTTAACGTTTCTTGTCTCACATGCCATAACCAGCCTGCTGGTCCTGAAAACTGCTCAACTTGTCATGGCAGCGAAACAAGCCCTGCACCACCTGAAGATATTGATGGTAATACTTCTACATCATCTCCGCGGGTAGGCGCACATCAGATTCATCTTCGGGGAGGTTCATTAGGGAAGAGACTTTCCTGTTCGGATTGTCATAAGGTTCCTGCAAGCATTTATACTGAAGGACATGTTGATACTGAACTTCCCGCAGAAGTACTAATAAATGGGTTTTTGGCAAACATTGTTACTAATGATCCATCAACTATGAGCTATAATCCCGGACTCCCACTCTTCGTTCCAGATCCTGCTTATAATCCGGATAATCATACATGCTCAAATACATACTGTCATGGCTATTTTAAGAATGGAAATTTAGATAACTCACCTATATGGACAGACCCGAGTACTGCAGCTTGCGGAACGTGTCACGGCGATCCATCGGCACCAACTCTTTTCGAAAAAGCTTTACCGAGAGGAGAACATATAAATGTACCTCCACCTCCTGTAGGTGAACCATGTTCAAATTGCCACGGAGGTATTGTTGATGAAAATATGAAAATAATTGATCCCTTAAGGCATATTGATGGGAAACTCAATCTGTTCGGAGATGATGTTAAATTTTAAATACTTAAAAACAAACAATAGGAGGTAAGGAGTATGAAAAAAATATTTATCCCCGTTTACCTGTCAATAGCTGCACTGCTGTTGGCAGGTTTATTAGGTTGTGAGGGACCAGCAGGTCCTCCCGGAGATACAACAATTGCCAACCTTGAAGGATTCAAAGAGGGAATTAAGTGTGGAGATTGCCACAATCCTGATACAGACACAGTAAACTATGTATGGGCAAAGAAGTATCAGTGGGAGAAATCAAAACATTTCTATGGCGGAACATTCGCTGATCGCAATACTGCGCCATGCGCGGGCTGCCATACTACTGAAGGATTCATTCAGAGAGCCCGTGCAAATTTCCCTGCACAAGTTGCACCAACTGTTTGGAGTGTAGTGACAAAACAAACCAATCCAACCCCGGTTGGATGTTTTGCCTGCCATTCTCCGCACTCGAATGGTGACTTTAGACGTCGAACCGAAGCCAGTGTGGTTCTTTGGTCTCCTATGGAAGGAATTTCTGACCAAACCATAGATTTGG
>JAUSIA010000322.1 GCA_030648225.1 Ignavibacteria bacterium
GAACAAAATAGAAGTTTGTAATAAAGTAAAAAAAGTTATACGACATATTATTATAGATAATGGTACTAAAATTCTCAGTGCTGGAACGGGGGTTGTTGTAAAAGATGATGGCACTTTAATAACAGCTAAACATGTCATTGAACCCGAGGGAGCTATCTATCATGGTAAAATTCTTGTGAGGGGTATCGATGCCGAACAAATAGAATATCAGGCCGTAATTTATGGATTCAGCTTCGATATTAATCAACCAGAATTTATAGACCCATTTAGTATTGACTTGACCGTATTAAAGCCTGTAGAAAAACTATCTAATATTGAATATATTAATTTATTTAATGGAATAGCCGAAGTAGGAACAGATATAATTATGGCTGGTTTTCCAGATGATATTAAATTACCATTCGACATTATTGAGAAATTTAAAACAAAAAATTCTGCAATAACAAAAATCAAAAATGCTATTGATTTAAGATTTAATTATTTTTTTAGACAATTAATGTTTAAAAGTGGTATGGTTGGTCATTGTCAAAAAATTCATCTTAATAATTGTGATGTAAGTAAATTGGCAATAAGTGGACTTGATAAAATAAATGTAGTAGGTGCAACTTATTGGCTTGATAATCAATTAACTTATGGAGGTAGTGGTGGTCCAATTGTAAATTTAGATGGCGAATTATTAGGAATTATTTGTGAAAAAGCATTAACAAAAAGCAAAATTCCAGGCATACCTGAATTACCCTCCGGAACTGGTATGGGGTTATCGCATCAATTGATAAGTTGGATATTACCTAAAATTTAGAATAATTTATGAAATATTTGATCAATTTTTTAAATTTTTTGAATCAAAACCTTGGCGCAGTTCAAACAATTTCAACAATTGTACTAGTTGTGATTACAGCTTGGTATGCAATTTCCACTAAACGGATGGCAAATCTGATGAGAGATCAAATAACATCTAAAATTATAATAGAGAATCCATCTATAGGTTCTCAATTTACTGAGAAATGGATATTAGAGCGTTCTTTTGATAAACAAAGTTTTTTAAACATAATAGCTGTTTTTGATATTCGAAATGAAGGAAATGCTTCAGGAAGTCTTTATAAACCATATTTGGAGATCAGTCTTTCTGCCATTAATTTATCATTTAAAATAAGTCCAAGAACTAAATCGTACGAAAGTTATAATCATCAATCTAGTGGTGCTATGTCTAGTTATGATACTCGAACAATAAATCATGGGGCATCAATATTTTTACAGGGTGGTGCTTCAGATAGAATAGAACTAGATTATTATTTTAATATTAATACAGATGATAGACTCAATTTTGTAAATGAAGCTAAAAAAAATCCATTGGCTATTAAATATTATTTGGTCACTAAGGATAATTTTGGTAAAGAATATAAAATTATAGTTTCTGATGTTAAGGAAGAAAGAGATTTTGGAATTAAATAATATAACGAGTACTCGGAGCAGGACTTGCACCTGCGACCGTTCCCGTATCAGGGGAATGCTCTACTAACTGAGCTATCCGAGTATAAAAAGGCGGGAGTATAGAACTCCCTAGATAATGGGATTTAAACCCTTTATTCCTTTTAATTCTCGGACTTTCATTAATGGCAATTATATATTATTTTATTTTTTAATCAAATTCTAATTTTGCCAACAAACAGTGACAGGAGCACCTATTTTTTCTGTTAGGAAATTCTTTACATCCGGGAATAATCCAATTTTATCTATCAAACCATCTTTGAGAGCTTGTTCGCCCATTACACTAGAACCATCGGCTAGGGCTTTTACTTTTTCAATATCTAAATTACGATTTTGCGCTACAAGATTTACAAAATATTCGTGAGCTATTTTAACATCTCGCATAAAAATTTGTTTTTCAGCATCAGTTATTGGGCGATTTGGACTGCCGGAATCTTTATATATTCCTGAACTTAGATCTATATAAGTTAACCCGTCCTTTTTATTCTTTTCTGTATTTTGTAAATAGGACATAGTGATACCAATACTTCCAACATCAGAGAATTTAGATGCAAAAATAGTTTCTGCTCCCGTTGCCGCTAAATATGCTGCCGACAAACCCTGACCGCGAATAAAGGCTACTACTGGTTTTTGAGATTCTTTGAAAACTCGCATCATTTCTTCTCCTGCTTCACCATAGCCACCGCTTGAATCTATTTCTATAAGAATAGCTTTTACTGTGTCTGTATTTTCGGCTTTGTCTATAGCCCATTCCACTTCGTCAGCAGAAGTTTGGTCGAGGATTAATTTATCTTGATCATTATAAGCGTCATTACTATGATATGTAACAATATCTCCGTGTAAATTTATTCCATAAACATTACAATCTTCATTTTCAGATGATTCTTCAGTAATAGAAGTGTCAGCATTAGAAAAAAATTCTTTACCAAAAGATATTCCAAAATATGAAACAGTAGACCAGATAATCAGTACAACAATAATTGAGATTACACTAAAAGAAGATTTTAATATATTAGAAACTTTTTGCCACATATGATTTAGTATATCACTTTCTGTATGAAATAAAAAAGATCAGATATATTTTGATTTTTTTGTTATACTTAATTTATGCCCGATGATGTAAATATAATCAAAAACCAAGATTCTGAGCAAAACCCTATTCCAGTAAGCCCCCAAGAGCCCACACTTGATGCACCTATTCCACCCATGGATTTAGAGTCTGCCAATGCACCTTCTGATGCCCCAGAAAGCTCACCGAACGACTTTTCAGTGAAAAGTAATGATATACCACTCCCTAATTCTACCCCTGCGGAAGCAGAAAACGAGCCAAAAACTGAGGAAAAACAAGCTCAAAATGAGCCAAGCCCCGAGCCAGTTTTTAAACCCGTCCAAGCTATTGAACCTCCAACGGCTCAAGTCTCCACAAATGAGCCGTTAAAATCGAAGCCCGAAGAATTATCTCCGTCCGCTTCGCTAACCGAGGAAAAACCTCCGGCTTCACCCGAACCAAAACCACGAGCTTCAGCGGAGGCAACGCCTCCGGTTGCATCTTCTTCTAATCACATGCGTGAACTTCAAGTCAAAGAACAATTAGCAATCAAAAATAAAAAGCGGAAGAAATTAGATCTCGTTATGACTTTGTTTATAAAACAATCTAAAAATGGTTCGACAAGCTCACCACAAGTCACTAACGACGAAGTCGAGAAATTTCTTCATGTATCTGATGCAACAGCAACTCGGTATCTCTCAATTCTCGAGAAAGAAGGAAAAATAAAACAGAACGGAAAAACTGGAAAAGGAGTTTCTTATTCTAAAATAATTTGATCTAGGGAGCCCGTTCGTTTTCTTTTTGTCTCAAACGAACGGGAAATTGCTCGCGAACGGGTGGGTGGGTCGAGTGCATTTGCATTTTGCAGTTCGGCATTGCGCCTTCGGGCATTCCGCTAGGGTGGCCATGACTAAAGGACGAGTGCCTCGGTGCTGTTGCAACTCAGAGTTCAGTAGCGAAAGCGACACCACAAACGTAGATATGAAAACAGGAGAGGGGTTAAGCGTAACCGCTGGGGAGAGGAGCATCCTCTCCCCAACAAGAGGCGGGCATTTTAATTTGTGAACGGCTCATCTCTCCAGATTTGAGCCGTTCCTTGTAAAATGCCGCCACCTACAATAGGCACTCGTAGCCCTAGCGGAATTTCCAGATGCGGATGCCGAGGGTTTGATTCACTTTAATCATGAACATCAATATGATAGTATGAACGAAGGCACGATATTGAATTTGTATTGCATTTGAATTCCGCCGTTTCTTCTTTGAAGAAACCTGACCGAGCCCCATCGCCCATACCAAAAAAAAGAATTCCCCCCGCCAAACAAAAATAGAATGGAAATGCGATGGGGTGAGGGCAGAGCGCGCTTTTGGCGCGCTGGCGGAGTTTATTGGCATTACCACATTATCGGAGCGTAGTAATT
>JAUSIA010000342.1 GCA_030648225.1 Ignavibacteria bacterium
ATAAAGTAAGGAGTATTTAAGTGGCTCGTATTGCCGGTGTTGATTTACCAAAAAATAAACAGGTCCTTTTCGGTCTTCAATATATTTTTGGAATAGGGAAGACTGTTTCTGCTGAAATTCTTGAAAAAGCAAAAATAAATCCTAAGAAAAAAGTTTCTGATCTTAATGATGAGGAAGTTGCCCAGATAAGAGCAGCTATTCAGGCAGATTATAAAGTTGAAGGGGCACTTCGTTTTGAAGTTCAGCAGAGTATTAAAAGATTAATGGATATTGGTTCTTACCGTGGTATAAGACATCGGAGAGGCTTACCGGTAAGAGGACAAAGGACACGTACAAATTCCAGGACAAGAAAAGGCAAACGTAAAACAGTTGCCGGTAAGAAAAAAGTTCCTACTAAAAAATAATTAAAACCGGAGGAATATTAGTTGGCTAAAGCAGCAACAGTAAAAAAGGTAAAGAAAAAAACTCACGTTGATTCTAATGGTATAGCTCATATTAAAGCTACCTTTAATAACGTGATTGTTACAATAACAGATATTTATGGAAATACAATTGCATGGTCCTCTGCCGGAAAAAATGGCTTTAAAGGATCAAGAAAAAATACTCCTTTTGCTTCACAGGTTTCAGCAGAAGCTGCGGCAAAAGAAGCTTATGATCTTGGTATGAGGAGAGTAGAAGTTTTTGTTAAAGGTCCGGGATCCGGAAGAGAAGCTGCAATAAGAGCATTACATACTGCGGGCCTGGATGTTTCATCAATCCGTGATGTTACTCCTATTCCTCATAACGGATGCAGACCGCCTAAAAGAAGAAGAGTTTAATTTATAATTGGAGTTAATTAAGTAATGGGTAGATACACTGGTCCAAAATACAAGCTGAGCAGAAGAGAAAAACAGGATTTATTCGGAAGTCCAAAATCTCTGATGGGCAAAAGCCCTATGGAAAAGAAAAATTATCCTCCCGGAGAACATGGACAATCAAGACGTCAGAAAATATCTGAGTACGGAGTTCAATTAAGAGAGAAACAAAAAATTAAAAGAATCTACGGGTTATTTGAAAAGCAATTCAGAAATCTTTTTGAGAAAGCAAACAGGCAAAAAGGTATTACAGGCGATAATCTTGTAAAATTATTGGAAAGAAGACTTGATAATGTAATCTATCGTTTAGGTCTTGCACCAACAAGAGTTGCTGCCCGTCAGCTTGTTAGCCACAGGCATGTGCTTGTGAATGATAAGCTGGTTAACATTCCATCATATACTATTTATCCGGGTGATGTAATCCGCATCCGTGAAAAAAGCAAGAAGATGGATGCAATTCATAATTCCCTTAAAAGAGTAAGGGATAATCAATATTCCTGGCTTACTATTGATAAAGCTTCACTAAGCGGTACATTTGTTCAGGTTCCTGAAAGATCTGAAGTTCCGCTTAATGCAAATGAACAGCTTGTTGTTGAGCTTTATTCTAAATAAAATTTTTATTTGATTAAAAACCTTAGAGGATTAATAAATGAGTTTATCATATTTAAAGATGCCGGAAGCTGTCGTTCTTGATGAATCGTCATACACGAATACTTTTGGCAGGTTCTGGCTGCAGCCGCTTGAAAGAGGTTATGGTGTTACATTGGGTAATTCTATCAGAAGAGTATTAATATCCTCTTTACCGGGAGCCGCTATAACTTCAGTTAAATTCAGCGGTGTATTGCATGAATTTACCACTATTGAAGGTATTGTTGAAGATGTTTCTGAAATAATTCTTAACCTTAAACAGGTAAGAATGAAATTGATGAATAAGAAACCAAATAAGATTGATCTTTCATTCAGTGGTCAGGGTGAATGGACCGCCGCAGACATACAAAAAACGAGCAATGAGATAGAAATTCTTAATCCTGATCTACACATTGCAACGCTTAATAAAAATCTTAAACTTGATGTTGAAATTCGTGTCGGCAAAGGAGTTGGCTATGTTCCTGCTTCCGAAAACGTTTCACCTGAACATTCTATTGGAATAATTCCAATTGATTCAATCTTTACTCCTATTAAAAATGTGAAATATGATGTTGAGAATGTCCGTATAGGTGATAAAGCCGATTATGAAAAGCTTACAATCGAAATTACAACTGATGGTTCAATTACACCTGATGATTCTTTAACACAGGCTGCAAAAATCCTCAGAGAACATGTTCAGTTATTCATTAATTTTGATATTGAACAGGAAGAAGAACAAGCTGCAGCTCCAAAAGATACAGAAAGTGATAGGATCAGAAAGATTCTTCTTACACCTGTTGATGATCTTGAACTTAGCGTAAGGTCTCATAATTGTCTTAAAGCTGCTAATATTAAAAATCTTGCTGAGCTTGTAAGGAAAGATGAACAGGAGATGTTAAAATTCAGAAACTTTGGAAGAAAATCTCTTTCAGAACTTATGGAGATTGTGGAAACTCTTGGTCTTGAATTCGGAATGGATGTAGACAGATATCTGAAAGAAGAAACGGAAAAATCTTAATTTTTAACCGGGATAAATAATGCGACACAGAGTTAGAGGAAGAAAACTAAGCAGAACAGAAAGTCATCGTAAAGCTTTATTAAAAGCTCTTGCTGTTTCTCTTTTCAAATATAAAAGAATAAAAACAACTTTGGCAAAAGCTAAAGAAGCAAGATCTTTTGCTGAAACTCTTATTACAAAAGCCCGCAGGAATAGTCTTCATTCAAGAAGACAAGTAATAAGTGCATTACAGGATAAAAATGCAGCTAATGAATTATTTAGTGAAATTGTTCAAAAGGTGGGCGACAGACCCGGTGGTTATACAAGAGTTGTAAAACTTGGAAACCGTAAAGGCGACGCTGCCGATATGGCTATTCTTGAGCTTGTTGATTACAATGAAGTAATGAGAGCAAAAGAGGAAGAAAAGAAAGAGCAGAAAGAAGTTAAGAAAGGTAAAAAGAAGGAAAAGGAAAAAGCTCCCGAGGTTGAAGAAGCTAAAGTTATAGAAAAAGAAGCTGTCGAAGAAAAACCCAGGAAAAAAGAACGCAAAAAGAAAAAAGATGAAGAAAGTTCTGATGAGAAATCAAAGAAGGGACGTAAAAAGAAAAAAGAGGAGTAATTCTTTTTAAATTGAAAATATAAATCCTCGTTTAGACGGGGATTTTTTGTTTTAAAAAGATTATTCCACATCTCTGTTTTTACTATTTTTATTTTCATAATGTTTGAAAAACAATCTTTCATAAAATCTGTTTATAATTTAAAAGATATTCCTGAACTAAGGCTGCCGGAAATTATTCTTTGCGGCAGGTCTAATGTCGGTAAATCATCATTTATAAATTCTCTTTTTAACAGGAAAGACCTCGCTAAAATCAGTTCAACTCCGGGTAAAACCAGATCTATAAATTATTACCTTATAGATGATAAATTTTATATTGTTGATTTGCCTGGTTATGGTTATGCAAAAGCAAGTAATGAGGAAAGGAAAAGGTGGGGAAAATTAGTCAACGAGTTTATAAACACATCGGGACATATAATTTTAGCCTGTCATATTATAGACAGCAGGCATAAACCAACTGAACTTGATCATCAGTTAAATTCACTTCTTAAATATAACAATCTCCCTTACCTTGTAATTCTTACTAAAGCAGATAAGTTAAAACAATCTGAGCTAAGCCCTTCTAAAAAAATGGTGATAGATACTTTTTCGGAATTAAAATTTGGGGAGAATTTATTCATCTATTCATCTGTAAAGAAAACCGGAAAGAAGGAAGTTCTGAAAAAGTTTAGCAGCTTGTTTTATTGAATTAAGTTAAACAAGATGGGTCGTAATCTTAATCATATTCGTACTCTTACTCGATTAAAAAGCGATTACAATTAAGATTAAAAGTACGATTATGAATTAATGCATAAGGTCTTATCAATTATTCTTTTCTAACTATAACTACATCTAAATCTTAATCTGTTTGATATTCGCATGTAGGAGATATATATTTGCCATTGTTATTTAAACATTCCATTATTCTGCTTTTAAATGGACCGCAGACAAAGAAAAAGATTAGTAATATTCTCGCTTGTTCCACTCCTTGCTATAATTTTATTTTTAACTGATGATGTAGTAATAAGAATTATTACAATTTCTCTTATTGTAATCTATGTTGCTTTTATAATTTTTCTAAGGGATTCTTTAAAATTCGGGAAAGATTACATTTCAGATTATGATGAAAATGAAGACTTAGGAAATGACTTATATCAAAGTTCCGATTCTTCTTCACATACTGGTTTTGATGAATCTTTTAAAATTGTTTCCAAAAATAAAGATGTTGAAATAATAACTTCCGAAACTTACACTCCTGATTTCAAAACTCCCAAAACAACAGTTAAGCCTCCTGACCTTAAAGAAAAATTTGAAGAGATAGCAAATGAAAAGATACCCGATGAAATGGGCCATGATACCCAGTTTACTTTTGTGCTTGAAAAAATTCTTACTGTAATAAAAGAAGCTTATAATGCACACACAGCGGTTTTCTTCTGGTATAATAAGCAGAAAGAAAAATTATCTGTTGAAAGATTCGTC
>JAUSIA010000345.1 GCA_030648225.1 Ignavibacteria bacterium
AATACGGGTGATATCTTAAACTTTTCTTCCTACAACAATAATCTATCTTTAAGAGTTGGAAGTAATCATTATGAAGCCGAATATTTTCAATTAATCCCTGTTGATTCAATTCAGTTTCTGATTTGCAATGAAATGAAACTGAGAGGAAAATTGAAAATAATTAATAACTCCAACTCAGTTATGATGATTAATTCTCTTGACCTTGAGTCTTATCTTAAAGGAGTTATTCCTAAGGAAATGCCTTTAGGTAAAGGCAAAGAAAACTATGAAGCTTTAAAAGCATTTGCAATCTGCGCACGTACATATACTTTAATGAAATTGAATTCAAAAAAATATTTTGATCTTTATATTGATGTAAGAGATCAGGTGTATGGTGGAGTTGATGCAGAGAAACCAATTTCCAATTTAGCAGTTGATGAAACAAAAAATCTGATTCTAACTTATGATGGAAAACCGGCAAAGGTTTTTTATCATTCAACCTGTGGGGGAAAAACTGAAGATGTAAAAAATATTTTTGATATAGATTCAGCTTATTATCTTTCGGTTACTGAAGATGGAAACCATCCTTATTGCTCAATATCTCCATCATTTAATTGGGAAGAAGTTTATACTCCTGATGTATTTATTGAAAGATTAAAGAATGCAAATCTCGTTAATAAAGACTTTGATGTTTTAGAAAATGTTTTTATCGTTAACAGGTTTGAATCCGGCAGAGTTAATGAATTGAGAGTTGATTTATCTTCTTCTCAAAATGGAGAAACAACTTCTGTGATTTTAAAGGGAAATAATATCCGCAGTATTATAAGAACTGCAAATAATAAAAGTATTTTAAAAAGTATCTGGTTTGATTTGATAATGGACGAATATAAAAATGTTACTATCAACGGAAAAGGTTACGGTCATGGTGTTGGTTTATGCCAGTGGGGAGCAATCGGACAATCAGGAGCAGGGAAAAATTTTAAAGAAATATTATCTCATTACTTTCCGGGAACAAAAATTTCTTACCTGAATGATAAAAACTAATTATCCAATCTGGTTAGCATCAGCATCTCCAAGAAGAAAAAAATTACTTGAGCAGTTAAACATTCCCTTTAAGGCTATTAAAGTTGAGGTAGATGAAAAAATTAAAAAAGGTGAATCACCTGTAAAAGCTGTAAAGAGATTATCTCTTGAAAAAATGGAAAAGGCAAAAGAAGAGATAAAAAAAGGAATTATTATAACAGCAGATACAATAGTTGTTCTCAATGGAGAAATTATTGGAAAACCTGTTGATAAAAAAGATGCTGAGAAGATTTTACAAAAACTAAGCAGAAAAACTCATTTTGTTTATACAGGTTTTTGTATTTCCAATCTTGAAAAGAAAAAAACAATTAATGATTATGAAAAAACATCAGTAACTTTCAGGGAGTTGAATAAAATAGAAATACAGGATTATATTAAATCCGGAAGTCCGATGGATAAAGCAGGTGCATATGGAATACAGGATGATTTTGGTGCAGTGTTCGTAAAAAAAATAAATGGATGTTATTACAATGTTGTTGGTCTTCCACTTACAAAAGTTTATAGTGCCTTACTAAAGGTGATTTGATTGTTAAAGAAAATCAGGAAAAAGCTTTTAATCTCAATTGCATTGGCGGGATTACTTTATCTTGGTTTTACAATCTATGCTGAAACAGACCAGCTTATTGTTGCTTTCAAAAAGTTCAACTGGCTTTTAATTCCTTTAATACTTGGTTTAACTCTCTTAAATTATTTTGCAAGATTTCTCAAATGGCAATACTATCTTTCTCTGCTTGATGTAAAAATTAAAACTTCAGATTCAATTTCCATTTTCCTTTCCGGGTTTGTTATGAGCATTACACCGGGAAAAATGGGAGAGCTGCTGAAATCTTATCTTGTTAAAGAGTTAACGAACACACCTGTAAGTAAAACAGCTCCGGTTATTCTTTTGGAAAGACTGACTGATTTTGTTTCTCTGATAATAATTGCAATTGTAGGAGCTTATTTTTTTGAGTTTGGTAAAGAAATTTCTGTTGGCGTTGGAATTGTTTTTCTTAGCATCATAATAATATTGAGCAACAAAAGTCTTGCAATTCCTGTAATAAAATTTCTTGAACGATTTAAAGTTTTGCACAAATATATCGGGAGCCTTCATAACGCTTATGATAGTTCTTATAAAATGTTAAGATTAAAGCCGCTTGTATTAATGCTCTTATTAAGTACAGTTGCATGGTTCTTTGAATGTTTGGGATATCATTTAATTCTAAGTAATTTTGGAATAGAGCTTGGATTGTTCTGGGCATCTTTCAGTTATGCGTTCTCAACAATAGTTGGTGCCATAACAATGCTTCCTGGCGGTTTAGGTGCTACAGAAGGTTCATTAACTTTCCTGGTTATTCAGGAAGGATTTTCAAAAGAAATTGCAGTTGCATCTACATTTATTATAAGAGTAGTTACTTTGTGGTTTGCAGTTTTAATAGGTGTAATAAGTGTTACTCTTTATCAAATTAAATTTGGGAAAATACCCATCGGACCTGCTTCGCAAGGTGAAACTTCAAATCAATTATAAGGGAGAATTTTAATGGGAAAGTTCAAAAAAATTACGGTTCCTTCTAATGGGGAAAAAATAACAGCAGTAAATGGAAAACTTAAAGTACTTGATAATCCGATTATAGCTTTTATAGAAGGTGATGGTACAGGACCGGATATCTGGAACGCATCAAAATTAGTTTTTGATGAGGCAGTTAAGAAAGCTTACAATGGTAAAAAGAAAATTGTCTGGATGGAAATTTATGCAGGAGAAAAAGCTTTATCAGTTTATGGAAAAAACAAATGGCTTCCTGAAGAAACTGTTGAGGCAATAAGAGAATATACTATTGCAATCAAAGGACCGCTTACTACTCCGATTGGCGGTGGAATCAGAAGTTTAAATGTTGCACTAAGGCAGCTTCTCGATTTATTTGCATGCATACGTCCCGTTAAATATTACTCCGGTGTTCCAAGCCCGATGAAAGCTCCGCAAAAACTTGATATAGTTTTATATCGTGAGAATACTGAAGATGTTTATTCAGGGATTGAATTTAAATCCGGTACGCCAGAAGCTGAACAACTTATAAAGTACATAAATAAAAATTTCGATAAGAAGATTAGAATACTTTCAGGTATTGGTATAAAACCAATGAGTGAATTCGGAACAGCACGTCTTGTAAAGAAAGCAATTGAATATGCAATCAATCATAAAAGAAAGAGTGTTACACTTGTTCATAAGGGTAACATAATGAAATTCACTGAAGGTGCATTCAGAGATTGGGGATATAAGCTTGCTAAAGAT
Source organism: Ignavibacteria bacterium (assembly GCA_030648225.1). GTDB lineage: Bacteria > Bacteroidota > Ignavibacteria > Ignavibacteriales > Ignavibacteriaceae > RBG-16-34-14. The sequence goes on from JAUSIA010000345.1 coordinate 3,332, forward strand.
GAATTCAGAGATAAGATTATTACCGAAGATGAACTCTGGTCTGAGCACAATGGTAAAATACCTGAGGGAAAAATTCTTGTTAAAGATAGAATTGCTGACAGCATGTTCCAGCAGTTACTATTAAGACCTGATGAATATGAAGTTGTTGCTACTCCGAATTTAAACGGAGACTATCTTTCCGATGCAGCAGCAGCACAAGTTGGCGGATTAGGAATGGCTCCCGGTGCAAATATAAGTTATTCAACTGCAATTTTTGAAGCTACTCACGGCACTGCACCAAAGTATGCCGGGCTTGATAAAGTAAATCCCGGTTCAGTTATTTTATCCGGAGTTATGATGATGGAATATATCGGCTGGAAAAAAGCAGGAAGATTAATTGAAAAGGCTCTTAAGAAAACTATCAAATCAAAAGTTGTTACTTATGATTTTGCAAGACAAATGAAAGGTGCAACTGAAGTAAAAACATCTGAGTTTGCTAAGGCAATTGTAAGTAATATGTAAGTTACCAACAAACCCAGTTTCTCAAAGAAACTGGGTTTGTAATCTGTTATATAAATTATTGATAATGAGGTAGCCGCAACTTTCAAGTTGCGATATTACTTTATAATGATTTCTATCATATGAGTTTCCTTGATTTTCGTAAGGTGTGTTGTTATATTCAAATTGAACAATTTTAACATTGAAAGGAGAATAAATAATATGGCAAGTGAAAATAATCAGGGTAAAGGTTTACTTATTGGTCTTTTAATTGGAGGTGCAATAGGGGCTTTAGCTGGGTTACTTTTTGCTCCAAAATCAGGGAGAGAATTAAGGCAGGATATAAAGAATAAATCTGATGAATACTTAGACGACGCAGAAAGATATATTACTGATGCCAGAACAAAAGCAAAAGACCTTATAAATGAGGGGAAAAAAAGATCTGAGAAATTAATC
>JAUSIA010000351.1 GCA_030648225.1 Ignavibacteria bacterium
AGAACCAGGTCGGCTTTTGTTTCAGGACAACAAAGTATATCAAGTAATTCTTTACTGATCATATTATTACTTCCGGAATTATTTTAAAAGAACCATACTTTTTGTTTCAGAATAGCCATTAACATCAAGCGTATAGAAATAAACTCCGCTTGAAAGAGATGTACTATTAAATTCTACTTCATAAATACCGGGAGATTTTTCCTCATTAACAAGGGTCTTAATTTTATTTCCAAGAATATCATACACCTTCAAACAAACTAACCCCCCTGTTTCCACCCTTTCAGAAAGGGGGGATGAAGGGGGGTTCTGTGTTATTTTTTCATAAAAACTAATTAGTAATCAAAATCTTAAATAAATCTTTTTAAAACTTACTAAGATTACCATTCGATTAAAAGTTGCTGAATTTAATTTTCCCGGTGGTGTTGTTCGTTCAGCAAATATAACTCCTGATACAGAAACCGGGATTGGAAACTGGACTAAAGAAGATTTCTTTAACCGGTTCAGGTTCTATAATAATGAAGGAGCTCATAATGTCCCTGTTAATCTGGAAAAAGATTTTAATACGCCAATGCCTTGGTTAATGTATGCAGGAATGAATGATGAGGATTTGGGAGCTGTTTATGATTACCTGAGAACAGTAACTCCGGTAAAAAACAGGGTTGAAAGATTCACCCCTCACAGTAAAACCACAGCAAGCAATTAACTAAAATAAAAAGTGAGGCTCACTTCAAAAGTGAGTTTCACTTTTATTGCTTACAAAAAAACTTACAGACTATTTAAATAATTCTCGAATCCTCTCCGGTGGTCTTGCAAGAATAGCTTTATCTCCCATTTCAATTATTGGTCTTTGCACAAGATCAGGGTGCTTTACCATCAAATCAACCAACTCCTCATCAGAATAATTTTTATTCTTTATATCAAGTTCTTTGTAAATCTTTTCTTTTATTCTTATCACTTCAACCGGTTTCATTTTCATTTTCTTTAGTAAAGATTTTAATTTCCTCTTTGAAAAATGATCTATGTAATAATTAACTTTTTCAAAATCTATTCCCTGTTCCATAAGAGCTTTTGAAACATTGCGACAAGTAGTACAGGTTGGTTTTTCATATACAGTTATTTTTTTCATTAAAGTTTCTACTTTTCCCTTATTGTATCTTTCACATCAATATCCGTAAGCACCTGGTAATATCCAAATAAATTTTTCTCAATTATTTCATCTGCAAGCTGCAGGTATGCAACTGAAGATTTTGCAGAAGGATTATGTTTTATTGAAGGCTTATTATAAAATGTAGCTTCTACTATTGCAACATTTTTAGGAATTACTGTTCGCAATATTAAATCAGGATATTTTGCATAAAGCTCTTTCTTAGCAGTGAAAGAAACTTTTGCATTATACTCATAGTTCGACATAAGTATTCCCTCAACTGCAAGATGCTGATTAAAATTTCTTTTTATATAATCCATATGCTCAAGAATTTTATCAACAGCATCCATTGAAAATTTTCCTGTTATTACAGGTACTAGAACTGAATCGGCGGCAATTAAAGCATCGGTTGTTAAACCGATCAGGTATGGAGGAGTATCAATTATAATAAAATCAAACGAGTGCGCTTCTGCCCGCAATACATTTCGCAAGAGAGCCTGGTTGGTTGCAAGTTTTGATAATCTAACTTCATCCTTATAATTAAGATTCTTTAAGGGAATAAAGGAAAGATTTTCCTGATCTGTTTTTTGTATTACATGTAAAAGTGATTTGGAAAAATTAAACACATCAAACATATCACCATTTATTTTTTCTTTATTAAATCCGAGTGATGAAGAACAGCAGCCTGCCGGATCGAGATCAATTAATAGTGTTTGTCTTTTCTTTAAAGCCAGAGCAAATGCAAGGTTAACAGCAGTAGTGGTTTTCCCTACTCCCCCTTTTGGTAAAGCAACGGCTATTATTTTACCCATTAAGTTTTTAGATGATCTCCTGCTTAAAAAGAATTGAAATAATCATTTTCAAAATAAATATTTCTTTTATCATACGGAATAGTTTTTAATATTACATTACAATTAATTCGATGGTGAGGAATTTAAATTACCAATTTAATACACATCTTTTTTCTATAAACCAAAATTTATATATTCATCTGTTGTTTCACCGTAATTATTATGAAAATATATAACTACCTGCTCGAAAATATTACTGCAAAAGGAGCTGCTTATCTCATCCTTCTTGATCCTGATAAGATAACTGAATACCGCTTACCCGCATTTGTAAAACATTGTGAAAAATCCGGAGTTGATGCTTTTCTTATCGGCGGCAGTTTAATGCTCAACGGCAATTTCGAACCTTTTATAAAGCAAGTAAAAGAGAATACAAAACTTCCTGCAATAATATTTCCCGGTGATATCAACCAGATTTCAAGTGAAGCAGATGCAATACTTTTTCTTTCGGTTGTAAGCGGCAGGAATGCTGAGCATCTTATAGGTAAGCATGTTCTTGCTGCACCTTTAATTAAAA
>JAUSIA010000355.1 GCA_030648225.1 Ignavibacteria bacterium
TTTATATAAACTCTAGACAATTTACATTCCCTAGTACCAGTGCTACTAAAGTATATGATAGGATACGAATACTCAACAAATCAGAATATTACGCTGTAACAGGTGGGCCCGTTACATGGGCTGATATTTATAATATCACATATCCTGGCTCTGGGTCCAAGCCTGATGTTATTCATCCTTCTATACATTACTCTCCTTCTTCAGAGCATTATTTTGTTCACACAGTCCGCCTTCAGGGAGTTGGTTTTATATCTCTCTATCGTTTAACAAATCCATTGACAAACCCTGTTTTAACAGGTATAAATATTCCGGTTACCTTCTATAATCCCGCTCCTAATGCTAATCAATTAGGTGGTGGAACACCATTAATTTCATCAAATGAAAGTGGTATGAAGTCATCGCCTATTTACAGGGATGGATATCTTTGGGCTGTACATTCCGTGAGAAATCCTACTTCTCCCTTAAGTACAAGTTTAAGGTATTATAAAATTGATGTTAGTACAAATGCTGTTTCGGAAGAGGTAACATTTGGAGCAGCAGATCATTGGTATATCTTTCCTAATTTGACTATTGATAAAGATCAAAATATTGCAATCAATTATACAAGAACCTCCTTAACCGAATATGCGGGTGCATTCTATTCTACAAGGTTAGCAAATGATCCTCCCGGATTAAGTGGAAGCACATTATTAAAGGAAGGATTAGGGAATTATGTTGTTACTTTTGGTGGAACCAGAAACAGATGGGGAGATTACCAGGGAATTTTTCTTGATCCCGTTACAGAGAGTAACATCTGGATGTTTACAGAATTTGCTTCGGCAACAAATACCTGGGGAACATGGGTTGGTGAAATACGTTTAGTTCCATTTCCAGGAAATTATGTTTATACAAATAGCTCAGAATTTGATTTTAGTGATGTCGAGGTTAATTTTAATAGTGATACTCTCAAAGCTATAATATCAAATTATGGATTAGATGATTTAACCATCAACTCCATTGCTGATTCGGTTGGACCATTTCATCTGGCTACTGAATTGACTTTTCCTTTAACATTGGAAACTTACGATTCTCTTACTATAGAATTAGTTTTTGCACCAACTAATACAGGTGATTTTGAAGAATTACTCGAGGTAAAATCTAATAATCCGGATTTTGTTGGGTTTACATTAAAAGGACATGGATATAATATAGCGACAGCTAATTTTAATCAAATTTATGGCTCATCCGGAATTCAAAATAATGGGGAAATTCTAACTATAGACTTAAGTACAGGAGCTGGAACTTTGATAGGTCCATCATTATTCACCGAAATAAAAAGTATTTCGGTTGATCCTAAAACAAATGTTGTTTATGGCGTTGTAACTAATTTTTTTGAATCACAAATAGTCCGTATAAATGTAGAAGCCGGGGATTCTTATACGCTCTTCACAGTACCTGTTCCTGATATGTATGGAATATCCTTTGATACTTCGGGAGTTTTATATGGAGCTACAAAAGAAGGGCATATATACGAAATTGATTTCGCTGCTGACACGGCATTATTTAAAGACAGTATAGGAGCCCCGATTTCTAATATCGCATTTAACCCCAGGACTAATGAATTATGGGCTAGCTCATATGTAACATTTGGAGCTAATAAAGACAGGGTTTTCAAAATCAACCTCAATACAGGAGATACGACTGTTGTTGGTAAGACCGGTTTTAACACGGTCAATTATGCTTTAGTTTTTGATGGATTTGCTAATCTCTATGCTGTAACTGGTACAACTAATCAAAATTATAATTTCATTCAGATAGACACATTAACCGGTGAAGGAACAGTAATTGGCTCAGTAGGTTATAAGAATATTACTGGTCTCACTTATATATGGGATGGTGTTACTTCCGTTGAGGAAGATAATACTTCAGTAATACCAACTGAATTTTCATTGCACCAAAATTATCCTAATCCATTTAATCCTTCCACAACCATTGAATTTTCTTTACCGGTTGCATCAAAAGTTAAATTAACTGTTTACAATATTCTTGGTGAAGTTGTAAATGTTTTAATTGATAATACACTTGCTGCTGGACTTCATTCAGTAAATTGGAATTCCACAAATAAAGCTGGTAATAAAATGGTCAGCGGTGTTTACTTCTTTGAATTGAAAGCATCAGGTAATGATGGAAGTGAATTCTCAAATTTGAAGAAAATGATATTACTTAAATAAACTCAGAAGTGATTCTTTTTTAACTCGACTATAAGCCGGAATTAATTTCCGGCCTTTTTTTAATACTGGTTGAGCAAATTTCCCTTCTTATTTTAATGTAATTCCTGGAACTTATAATGTTGGGCGTTGTTTACTTGGCTGAGTTAGAAATAATCTCATCAAATATTTCTGCAAATTTATAAAAAAGACTTTTACCAAGTCTCTTTTTTATGTTTGATGAGAAATCAATCTTACCTTTTAAGAGGAAAAATTTATTTATTCCATCAGCTAATTCTTCAGAAGAATCAGGCTGAACGAGAAAACCGGTCTCTTCATCATCAATGAATTCTTCTAATCCACCTACTCTTGTTGCAACAACAGGTTTTTGAAAAGAATAGCTTACATTTAAAACAGCACTTTGAGTTGCACTTCTGTAAGGAAGAACAATTAGGTCTGACATTCCGTAATACAATCCTACCTCTTCATTCTTTACAAACCTGTTTATTACTTTTACAAACTTTTCAAGATTTAATTCTTTAATAAGATTTAAGTAGAAGGAAGGATCATCATAAAACTCTCCTACAATTAAAAGCTTGGCGTTTGGATTTGAAGAAATTACTTTTGGCAATGCTTTTATAAGAAGATCCAATCCTTTATACTTTCTTACATAGCCAAAGAAAAGTAAAATTTTATCATCCTCATTAAAGCCAAGGTTTTTCTTTTCCCGCTCAATCTCTTTTTCTTCCGGCAGATTATAAAGATCGAAAGGAGGAAGCTCAGCTCTGTAAACTTTTCTCTACCCGGAAATACTTTAAAGCTCTTCTTCTACAATCTTATATAAAGCAATAAAATGATCTGCATTTCTTAAACCAAGTTTCGTTAAAAAAGAATCAACAAATCTTGCTTCGTGTGAAATAAAATTTTCAGTTATGAAAACAATTCTTCCTTTATAATGATTTCTTATAAAGAATGAAATAAAAAAATGGCAGAGACCAAAAAAAGGCTGCCACCAATCAAACACGATTAGATCAGCATTTTCTTTCTTTAACTTTTGAGCCGTTGTAAACCAATTAACAGGTGAAATTGAATTTACAACTCTCTTATTAGGAACAATGAATTTACTTGTTTCACTTTCATCATATTGTGTTTTGCCGGGAAAAAGAAAGGAAGGGTAGAGGAGCTTATAATTATAAATCTTTATTTCAAACTTCTCTTTAAGTGTATTATAAAGATATGAAACAAAAGTAGAGGACCCACCGCGGTAAGGATAAGCAGGACCAATGATTATTATCTTTTTTTTAGAAACTTGCATCAGCAGAATAAATCAATTGGAGCGAAAATAATAATTATATCCCGAAGTTAAAAAGAATTGTACTGGGAGATTTATCAATAAAGATCTTCATCAGTTGCTTCGTTCTCATCTTCTTCAGAGACTGTAAACATTGAGCTAAGCATATCTTTAAATTGCAGTCCATTTTCCAAACGGAACTTACTTAGCATAGAATATTCTGCCAAACCATGCAGTAAAAATTCCATCATAAGAATATTTTCTCTTCCATTTATTCCCGGCTGGTATTTTTTTACAATCTCTTTAAGTCCCGGAACTTTTGCTAATATATTTTCATAATCTTTATCAGAGTTTGTATTAAGAATATCTACAATGTTCCCCTTATTAAACCAGCTAGTAACTGAGTTGTATGGATTTGCTTCTCCCGACTGTTGTCGGGATCCTTCCGGCTGGTTCTTTCCCCGACTTAAGTCGGGATCTTTACGATTTATTTTATCGGGCGAAGGAAAATATTTATCAAACATATTCCTTATCGCTTTGCTTATAAGAATATGAGCAACTTTTGCAGGACCTTCCTGCTCACCTTCATAAACAAGCTCTATCTTTCCTGTAATTGCCGGAATAACTCCATATAGATCAGAAATCCTAAGATGAGTGCAGTCTTCATTATTCAGTATCATTCTTCTTTCTGCAGTGCTTATAAGATTTTCATAAGCAGAGATTGTTAACCTTGCAGAGACTCCGCTTTTCGGGTCAATATATTCACTGGCACGTGCTTCAAAAGCAATCTGTTCAACAAGATCTCTCAGCAGTTGATTCGTATTTACTTTTTTCTTCTGGTCACCTGTAAATCTTGATTCCTGCTCAGTTATTTGCTGAGATAAAGCTAATGTTTTTGGGTAATGAGTAAGTATCTGGCTGTCAATCCTGTCTTTAAGGGGAGTAACAATAGAACCTCGGTTTGTATAATCTTCGGGATTGGCTGTAAAGACAAATTGTATGTCAAGCGGCAGTCTTACTTTAAATCCCCTTATTTGTATATCACGCTCTTGTAAAATATTAAACAAGGCAACCTGTATTCTTGCCTGCAAATCAGGTAATTCATTAATAACAAATATTGAACGGTGAGAGCGTGGAATTAAACCGAAATGAATTACTCTTTCATCAGAATATGGAAGCTTTAAAGCCGCTGCTTTAATAGGATCAACATCTCCAATTAAATCAGCGACAGAAACATCGGGTGTAGCAAGTTTTTCTGCATATCTCTGAGAACGATGAAGCCATTCTATTTTTGTTTCGTCGCCTTGTTCTTTCAATATATCTTTTGCAAATCTTGATAAGGGATGAAAAGGATCATCATTTAATTCTGAGCCGGCAATAACCGGAATATATTCATCAAGAAGATTAATCATGATTCTTGCAATTCTTGTTTTTGCCTGTCCCCGTAACCCGAGCAAAATGATATTATGCCGTGAAAGAATTGCAGTTTGAATATCAGGAATTACAGTTTTATCATATCCTATAATTCCTTCAAAAGGATTCTTCTTATCTTTTAAAAATTTTATAAGATTATCGCGCAGTTCATCTTTAATAGGTTTTGGTTTATAACCTGTTCTTTTTAATTCACCAAATGTTGTTATTGCGGTAATATCCATCTATTATCTTTCTAAATAATTAGTCATTGTTCAATGGTCATTAGCCAATTGTCATTCGATTGTCATTCTAAAGTCATTCAATTGTTTAAACAACGAATGACAGCGATTACTTGAACTTGCTCTTGAACTTGAACTTGTACTATTTCAACCTCTTCCTTCTGTTCCTTACATAATCTTCAAAAATATATTCACCCAAACCTGAAAGGCTGCTATAAAAAGCTTTACCATTATTTGTTTTGGTAAACTCTCTTACAAACTGCTGCAGGTAAGGATCTCTTGCAATCATAAAAGTTGTTATTGAGATCCCGAGCTTTCTGCATCGTGCTGCCTGGTCGAGAGTTTTGTTTACAATTTTTCTGTCCAAACCAAAGCTGTTCTTATAATATTTCAAACCTACTTTAAGGCAGGTAGGTTTACCATCTGTTATCATAAAAATCTGTTTGTTGCTTGTCTTTCTTCTTCTAAGAATATCAACTGCAAGCTCTAATCCCGCAACAGTATTTGTATGATAAGGACCGACTTCTAAATAAGGTAAATCTTTTATTTCAATTGGCCAGGCATCATTACCAAATGCTAATATATCCAGAGTATCTTTTGGATATTTAGTTGTGATAAGTTCAGATAGAGCCATTGCAACTTTTTTTGCAGGAGTTATCCTGTCTTCACCATACAGGATCATCGAATGAGAAATATCAATCATCAAAACCGTAGAAGTAATTGCTTTATAATCACGTTCTTCAATCTCTAGATCATTTTCAGTCAACTTGAATTCATCAAGACCATGGTTGATCTGTGCATTCTTAATTGAATCAGTCATATCAATCTGTTCAATAGAATCGCCAAAATTATATTCACGTCTGTCGGAAGTTGGTTCGTCTCCCTGACCTGTAAATGGAGAATTGTGATTTCCTCTTGGAGATTTTTTTAATTTGCCGAAAATTTCTTCGAGTGACTGTCTTCTTATACTCTGTTCACTTTTAGCAGTAATGATAAATCCAGTACTATCTTCATTCTCTTCAATATATCCCTTATCCTTCAGATCCTGGATAAAATCTCCCATTCCATATTCATCATCTGTAAAACCGTACTGCTTATCAAGCTGGCTGAGCCAGTTTAATGCTTCAGCAACATCACCGGAAGTGACAATCATAATCTGGAAAAACATCTTAAGCAGATCATCAAAACCCTGGGACTTCCGGTTTTGCGGAATATATTTTGTAAATCTTGTGCCTGACATATTGATTTGGAATTTAATAACTAATTTATAAGAATTGTTCAGGAATTCAAGTGACAGGAGAATAAGGAGATTTAGATTTTAGATAAAATCTTTATTTCTACATCAATTCATGGACAGGGGATTGTTTTGCAATCCCCTTTAGAAAATTACTTTTTTAAAGGAATTCTTTTATCAATTATGTTATCAACGATTTTATAATCCTTAGCTTCCTGTGATGAAAGAAAATAATCCCTGTCGCAGTCCTTGGTTATTTGTTCAATTGATTTACCCGTATGTTCAGCCAGAATTCTATAAAGAGTATCTCTTGTTTTAAGCATTTCCTTTGCGTGGATTTCAATATCAGTAGTCTGTCCCTGCAAACCTCCAATCCATGGTTGATGAATCATAATTTTTGCATTGGGGAGAACCGTTCTCTTGCCTGTAGTGCCGCCTGCTAAAAGTATAGCTCCCATGCTTGCAGCTATTCCAACACAGATAGTTGAAATATCAGGTTTTATGTATTTCATTGTATCATAAATAGCTAATCCTGCTGTTACACTGCCGCCGGGAGAGTTTATGTAAAGATTAATATCCTTTTCAGAATCTTCCGCTTCAAGGAAAATTAACTGTGCAATAATTAAACTTGCGATATGATCATCAATTGCTGACCCTAGGAAAATAATTCTTTCCCTTAATAAACGGGAAAAAATATCCATTCCTCTTTCACCTCGACCAGTTTGTTCAATAACGTAAGGAACTAACTGGTTATAAATTTCATAGTTTTTTGTCATTTAGATTCCTCTGTTTCTTTGTTTATCAAAATTTCAGGATTTACTTTTTTAATTTTGGATTGTTCCCTGAGAAAATCAAACAGCTTCTTATCAAGAAGCTTCTCATTTATGTTTGAAGTTTTATAATAATTAATAAGCTTATCTTCAGGTAAGCCCGTTCTTTCAACATCTTTCTTAGCAAGATCTTTCAGGTCTTCATCAGCTATTGTTATATTTTCCTGTTTCTCAATTGCTCTTTTTATCAGGAACCATTTAACTTCAAGCTCTGCGGATTTTTCTAATTTTTTTTCTGCTTCTTCACGATTGAATTTTTTATAACCGGATTTCTTTATAGTTTCTTCTTCCTGCTTTACAAGATCATCCAGAACATTTTTAACCATTGTCTGAGGCGGAATAAAATCGTTATTCTCAACAATTGTATGTAAGAGTTTATCTCTAAGCAATTCGTCAACTCTCTGATTATAATAAGCCTGGATATCTTTTTTGATTCCGTCACGAAGTTCCTGTTCGGTGGATAATTTATCCTTTGTTACTTTTTTTATCAGTTCCTCATTCAATTCAGGTGGTTTTATCTTCTTAATTGAATTTATTTTTGCTTTGTAATGATAATCTTCAACTTTTGTTTCTTCTTTATCATCAGTCTTTTTAGCGCTTTCATCTTTAAATGTAAAAGTAAAATATTCTCCTGCTTTTTTACCTTTGGCATTTTTGTTAATCTCTGAATTAACTCTTTCATTTGAAAGATCAATATCAAGAGTTTCCGGTTTAGAATCTGGAACAGGATTTCCATTTTCATCAACTCTTTGAACTTCAATATTCAGCAGATAATTTTTATCGTCACCAACAACTTCAGAATCTTCAGTAGTTGAATTAGCTTTAATTATATGCTCAATTTCGTGCTCAACTTCTTCATCTTTAACTATGAGATCAGGTAATTCAATTTCAAGATTTTTATAATCTTTAACTTCAAGCTCCGGCAAGACTTCGTATCTAACCTTAAATAAAAGATCTTCACCGGGTTTAAATTTAATATCCATTAACTGCGGCTGCCCGATAGGATTTAATTCTTTCTCCTTAGCTACCTGCCAGAATTTTGAGTTTGCAATTTTTTCCGAAGCTTCATATTCAAGAGCATCACCGTACATTTTCTTAATCATATTCAAAGGAACTTTTCCTTTTCTGAAACCGGGCATCTGGATTTTTTTTGTCTGCTTTTGAACTTCAGTTTCAATCTCTTTCTTTATTTCATCATAAGGAAGAGTAACTTCAACTTCTCTTTGCGAATCAGTCAAATCATTTATTTTATATTCCAAGTCAAACCTCGATCTATCTTGATAATGTTGTTAAATATATCCAAGATCATAAGAAGTAATGAATGGATGAATTGTTGAATGATGAAGAGATACCTAACGAATTACTTAAACATTTATACATTCATTCACTCATTTATTCATTCAAGCATTCATTCTTTTTCTGTGCGAGAACGGGGACTCGAACCCCGACACCTCACGGTACTAGGTCCTAAGCCTAGCGCGTCTGCCAATTCCGCCATTCTCGCAAGACCCTGTAAATAAAGAACTTAAAAAGAATTTTTTAATACTTTTTTGCGAAATTTAAGTGATAAATATAAACGATTTTGAACGCAACTCCAAGGTAAGTAGTTTCACATTAATTACTACTTTTTACAATCAGTCTCTGAAATAATTTGGTCAGACAAAATGTTTATCATATCTAATAATTAAAAGTCAGGTCAGACTACATAAAAAATTATTTTGCATAGATACACTTTGGACAAGGATTTAATCAATTCAATTTTTAATTTTAGATTAAAGTTTTATAGAAATTTTAAATGAACTTAACATACACAACAATCTCAAAAGCAGGGCTTATCCGGACTGAGAATGAAGACTCAATCGGGGTTTTTAAAATTGATAATGGATTGTTAACAGTTATATGTGATGGTCTGGGTGGAAATAATGCCGGTGAGGTAGCATCTCAGCTTGCGGTTGATACGGTCCATAAACACTTCAAAGATTCTTTAAGGAATAATTATCTTGAAAGAATTAAGTCTTCTGTAATCGAAGCTAATAAGACCATTTATGAAAAAGCTATTTCACATTCTGATCTGAAAGGTATGTCAACAACTATCGAAGTACTTTTCATAAAAGATGATAAAGCTTACTGGGGACATATTGGCGACTCCAGGATTTATATTTTTGCAGATGATAAGCTTACACAGATTACAAAAGATCATTCTTTTGTCCAGAGACTTGTTGATGAAGGCGTCTTATCTGAAGAGGAAGCTGAAGTTCATCCAAACAGGAATATTATAACAAGAGCTTTAGGAGACAGCATTCCTGTTGAAGCAGACTTGAATACTATTGAGTTATTACCGCAGAAAAAAGTTTTTTTCTTTGTATGTACAGATGGGGTAAATGGAGTTATAGATAATAATGAGCTCGAGGAGATTTTCAGGCTGAATGATATAAACGATATCTCTCATAAGATTTCTAATATTGTTGAAGAGAGGGGAGCTCCGGATAATTTTTCTTTTGTTCTGATTAAGAACCTGGTTTAAAAATGGAGATAAAGATTGGATAAATTTATAATCAGGGGTGGAAAAAAATTATCAGGAGAAGTTTCGGTAAGCGGTGCTAAAAATGCTTCACTTGCTTTAATGCCTGCTGCTTTGCTTGCGTCAGGTGTTTCTAAGCTTAATAACACTCCGCAGCTTAATGATGTTTACACAATGATGAAATTATTAAAAGAGCTTGGAGTAAAACCAAAATTTGAAAATGATATCCTTGAGCTTGATACAAAAAATATAACCAGTCAGGTTGCACCATATGAGCATGTTAAAAAGATGCGGGCTTCAGTTTATGTATTGGGACCTCTTACTTCAAGGTTTGGATATGCTAAAGTTTCTCTTCCCGGAGGATGTGCATGGGGACCCCGTCCAATAAACCTTCATCTTGAAGCATTAAAAAAAATGGGTGCTGAAATTGATCTTGTTGAAGGTTATATAATTGCAAAAAGCAAAAGACTGCAGGGAGCTAAAATTAATTTTGATGTTTCTTCTGTCGGTGCTACAGGAAATACTTTAATGGCTGCAAGCCTCGCAAAAGGTACAACTGTAATTAATAATGCAGCTATGGAACCTGAGATCAGTAACCTGGCAGAATTTCTTATTAAAATGGGCGCTAAAATAGAAGGAGCCGGAACTTCCACTTTAAGTATTGAAGGAGTTGATGAATTAAATGCTGCCGGAATTAATACGATTGCAGACAGGATTGAAGCTGGTACTCTTTTAATAGCAGCGGCGATGACCAATGGTGAAATAACTTTAAAAGGAATTTCAGATTTTCTGATCAGCTCCATTCTTGCTAAGCTTGAAGATTCCGGATGTAAGATTGAAATTAATAGTAGCAACATTAGTCTAAAATCATCAGGCAATTTTATTAAACCTATAAATGTAACAACTTCCATTTTCCCAGGCTTCCCGACTGATATGCAGGCACAATGGACAGCTTATATGAGCGTTGCTGATGGTGTATCTTATGTAACCGATACAATTTATCTTGATCGCTTTAAACACGTTCCTGAACTTGTTCGTCTTGGTGCCGATATTCGCGTAAATGAGAATACTGCTGTTATAAAGGGTGTAAATAAACTAAAAGGTGCAAAAGTAATGTCCACGGATCTTCGTGCAAGTGCTTCACTTGTTCTTGCCGGACTTGCTGCCGAAGGTACAACAGAAGTTTTAAGAGTATATCATTTAGATCGCGGCTACCAAAGGATTGAAGAAAAACTAAAGTCACTCGGTGCTGATATAGAAAGAGCTGCAGGAGCAGAATATTAATTGTGCTTCTACTTAAAAAAATATTTTCCTACAGAAATTTCCTTTTAATTTATCTTCTTGTAGTTCTCATCTTCAATATTCTCCTGATTAACTTCCCTTTGTTAAATGTATTTGGTTATGAGCTTTCGGTTTTTAATTCTGTATTGCTCACTTTTGTTTCCGGTTTCTATATTATTTCATTTTCAAAAAGAGAACAAGAATATGCTTTCAAAAAATTCCCGCAAAAATTAATTTTTCCTTCTGCGATTTTTCTCTTGATACCATTTTTAGTTTCAGTCATCAATTCCTTCTTCACAGGCTTCTGCTCTTTTTCTGATGGTTTACTTTTTTATATCATCATTACTTTTCCATCAATTATTATCGGTTATGCCTCTGGTTTTACCTCATTCTTTTTCTTTAATAGATTCAGAAGAATTCTTTTCTTTATACTTATTATTATCATTCTTCTTATTGCATTGGGAGAATTTTATTTTAACCCGCAGGTTTATTTTTACAATCCCGTTTTAGGATTTATTCCCGGAACAATTTACGATGAAGGTCTTTCAGTTGATTTAAAATTACTTCTTTACAGGTTATTAAATTTATTTTTCTTTTGTGGACTTTTAGCAGGATTGATTTTTCATCTCTCAGGTAAAATAAAGATTAATAAAATTTTCTTTCTTTTATATCTTATAATTATTCCTTTTGTTTTTATTCTTATCTCTCCTTCGCTTGGTTTCTCAACAACATTTGGAAAATTAAAATCTGAATTAAATAATTTTATCTCAACAGAACATTTTGATATTTATTTTGATGAAAAGATAAGTGATGAATTTGTTAAACTGATAGTTCTTCATCATGAATATTTTTACGAAGAGCTTAAAAATTATCTGGCTGTAGTACCGGGAAAGAAAATTCAGTCTTTTATCTTTAATGACAGACAACAAAAAAAAATATTATTTGGTTCGGCTAATGCTGATGTTGCAAAACCCTGGCTTTACAGCACCTTTACAACCTATGACAACTACAATTCATCATTAAGGCATGAGATTGCTCATTGTTTCAGCGCTGAATTTGGGGAAGGACCTTTAAAAATTGCAGATATGATCAACCCTTTTTTAATTGAAGGAATTGCGTCCGCAAGCTCTCCTTTTTATGATGAGAATGATTTAGATTTTCTTGCCTCAATTGCATATAAGAACGGCTACAAAATTAGTATTGATAAAATGTATGACTTTTCAAGCTTCTTCATTCAGACATCATCTTTATCATACATCTATGCCGGCTCTTTCACAAAATTTCTAATTGATAATTACGGTATTGAAAAGTTTAAGCAGCTTTATACTGATCTTGATTTTCAGAAAGTCTACAATAAATCAATTAAAAAATTAGAAACTGAGTATATGGCTTATCTTAATA
>JAUSIA010000358.1 GCA_030648225.1 Ignavibacteria bacterium
AAATAAAAGATTATAAAAATGAATTTCTTGAATATCCTGTAAAAGAAAAATTGGAAACTAATTTTTATTTGGGAGATAAGAGGTAAATATGTTCATCGGTCATTTTGGTGTTGGGTTAGCTGCTAAAAAGATAGATAATAAACCATCTCTCGGTACATTATTTCTTGCTTCACAATTTATAGATCTTCTCTGGCCATTCTTTCTTCTGCTCGGAATAGAAAAATTGGAAATTTATCCTGGTGTTTCAGCTTTCAATCCATTGGATTTTGTTTACTATCCATACTCCCATAGTTTACTTGGAGTTCTTTTCTGGGCGCTACTTTTCGGTGCAATTTATTTTCTTATAAAAAAGAATTTTAAGAGTGCTCTGCTGTTAGGAATACTTGTATTAAGCCACTGGATACTTGACCTTATTACACATATTCCTGATCTTCCTCTTTTTCCCGGCATTGATACTAAAGTCGGATTTGGTTTATGGAACTCTGTACCTTTAACAATTGCAGTTGAAGGATTGATTTTTATTTTTGGTTCTTATCTGTACATCAAAGCGACAAAGGCAGAAAATAAAAGAGGCACATTTGCACTTTGGAGTTTATTAATCTTCTTAGTTGTTATTTATGTGATGAATATCATTGGACCTCCTCCCGAATCTGCTGAGGCAATTGGTTATGCCGGATTATCCCAATGGCTCTTAATTGCCTGGGGATATTGGATTGACAGGAACAGAAAAAGTATATATTGAATCATAGATCACATTTCGAAAATAATATCAAAGAGAAGAATACCATTAAAATAATTTTAATGCCGGAAATCAACTTTCTAATTGTATTTGCAGTAATTACTCATTAAGTTAATAGAAACTTAATACATTAAATACTTACCGCGGGCAGTATAATTTCTTTTCAATAATTATTTAAGGAGGGAAAGATGAAAAACATTTCTATTCTCAAAATTCTTTTTAGCACCGTTATATTTATCGCTTTAGTTATAATTAGCGGTTGTACTAAAAAAGAAGATGCAGACAAAATTCCAATTACAACTTCTTCAGAAGAAGCAAGAGCAGATTTTATAAAAGGACGGGATCTTTTTGAAAAAGGGAGGCAGCAGGAGTCACTCCAGCATTTTGAAAGCGCAATTGCCAAGGATAAAGATTTTGCACTGGCTTATTATCATCACGCCAATGTTAATCCAACTACAAAAGGATTTTTTGAAGACCTTGAAAAGATGACTGCATTAACAGGTAAAGTATCCGAAGGAGAAAAATTATTAATTCTTGCTCTTAAAGCAGGGGTAGACGGCGACCAGGCTAAACAGGAAGAACATTTAAAGAAGCTGGTTGAACTTTATCCCAATGATGAAAGAGCACATGGCTGGCTTGGACAGTTTTATTTTGGTCAGCAGGAATACCAGCTTGCAGTTGATCATCTGAAAAAAGCATCGGAAATTGCACCAGAGTTTTCTGCGGCCTACAATATGATGGGATATTCTTACAGGAACCTTGGCAATTATAGTGAAGCAGAAAAAGCTTTCCAAAAGTATATTAAACTTATTCCAGATGATCCTAATCCTTATGATTCTTACGCTGAACTGCTTATGAAAGAGGGAAAATATGAAGCTTCAATTGAGCAGTACAAGAAAGCTTTAAATGTAAATCCGAATTTTATTGCTTCTCATCTTGGTATTGCAACTGATTATACATTTCTTAAAAAATATGATGAAGCAAGAAAACAATGCGATGCTTTATATGGAATGGCAAGAGATGATGGTGAAAAACGTGCAGCATTATTTACAAAAACAATTGTCTACGTAGACGAGGGCAATATTGAAAAGGCTTTGCAAGAAATGCAGAAGCAGTATGAATTAGGTGAAAAGATAGATGATGCAGGTGCAATGGCTGGTGATCTTAACACTATGGGAAATATTTTATTTGATGCAGGCAGATATGATGAGGCTAAAGAAAAATATGATCAGGCTCTCACGATGACTTTGAATTCCAATCTACCTGAAGAAGTAAAGGATAATACTAAAAGATTGGATCTCTATAACCAGGCAAAAATTTTATTGATGAAAGGAAATCTTGCTGATGCAAAATCCAAATCAATGGAATTCAGTGAGAAAGCTGCACTTGCAAACAATACATTCCAGGTTTGGTTATCTCACGAGCTAAACGGAATGATAGCACTTGAGGAAAAAGATTATAATAAAGCCCGCGAACAATTTATGCAGGCAAACCAGCAGAATCCTTATACCCATTATAGAATTGCTTTGACTTACGCCGGTGCGGGAAATAAAGTAGAAGCAAAAAAATATTTTGAAATGAGTAAGAACTTTAATGCTTTAACAAATTTAAACCAGGCTTTTGTAAGAAATAAAGCGGAAGAAATGCTGGCAACAAAGTAATTTTTATTTCGAACAGGATTTTTATCCTATATCGAAAGGATATGGAATCTCTGGATCTTATATAAAAACCCGTCTTCGACGGGTTTTTATTTTTCAGTTTAAAGAGATGATTACTTAATTGTAATAGTTCTCGGTTTAATTCTGTCATGCTTTGGAAGCTTCACAGTTAACTGCCCATTTTCAAAATGAGCTTCGATCTTTGATTCATCAATACTTTTACTAATCCTGAATTTCCTGTAATAGTTTCCTATTTCATTTTCATTCAGAATATATTTTCTCTTCTTTAAATCATCATAATTTACTTTCCCAAAGATCGAAAGTGAACCTTCCTCAAGTTTAAGCTTTACATTATCTCTTGTTACTCCGGACATATTTGCAGTTAGAACAAAGTCATCCTCTGTTTCATATATATCAATAAATGGAGCAACAACAGCTTCTGTTTCGAGGACTTCCTCCCAGTTTTGCTCTTTCTCTTTTACTGCTACCAGATCTTTATTATCAGACATTTTTTATCCTCCTGTTTTTTTTATTCAATAATTTAATAGCTACGCCTGTCATTACGAGGAACGATAGTGACGAAGTAATCTCTTTCTCAAGTAATATATTGAGATTGCTTCGCTTCCCGCTAAAGCGGGACTCGCAATGACAATACTCTTAATTCTGTGCTACGGATTTTTTATTTCTTTTTATCTTTATCTTTTTCTTCATCAACTACTTCATAAGATGCATCCTGAGCTTCTTCCTTACCGGATTTACTTTCCTCACCGGCTGCACCCTGAGTACCTGCAGTTTGCTGCTGCGAACCAGTCTGCTGATAAAGCTGAGAAGCAATATCATTCCATACTTTCGTTAATTCATCAGTAGCTGTTTTTATCATGTTTGTATCATTTGAAGAAATAGCTTCTTCAACTTTTTTAATCTCAGCTTCAAGTCTTGATTTTTGATCCTGGGTAAGTTTATCACCCATTTCATTAATCTGTTTCCTTGTCTGGAAGATCATACTATCAGCCTGGTTTTTAACTTCAACCGATTCTTTTTTCTTCTTATCTTCAGCTGCATGCTCGGTAGCATCTCTCTTCATCTTTTCTATTTCTTCCTTGGATAAACCGCTTGAAGAAGTTATGTTGATGCTTTGTTCCTTATTGGTAGCTTTATCCTTAGCATGAACGTGCATAATACCATTAGCATCAATATCAAAAGTAACTTCAATCTGTGGGACTCCTCTCGGTGCAGGCGGAATACCATCAAGATGAAATCTTCCGAGTGTTCTGTTATCAGCAGCCATTGGCCTTTCACCCTGTAGTACGTGTATCTCTACAGATGGCTGGCTATCAGAAGCTGTTGAAAATATTTCACTCTTTTTAGTTGGTATCGTTGTATTTGCTTCAATAAGTTTTGTAAATACACCGCCAAGAGTTTCTATACCAAGAGAAAGAGGTGTAACATCAAGAAGCAATACATCTTTAACATCACCAGTAAGAACACCACCCTGGATTGCAGCACCGATAGCCACAACTTCATCAGGGTTTACACCTTTATGGGGTTCTTTGCCAAAAAGTTTCTTTACAAGTTCCTGAACAGCAGGAATTCTTGTAGAACCACCAACAAGTATTACTTCATCAACCTGAGAAGAACTGAGACCTGCAGCTTTAAGTGCCTGCTCACAAGGTTCAATTGTTCTTCTCATAAGATCATCAATCAACTGTTCAAATTTAGATCTTGAAATATTAATGTTAAGATGTTTTGGTCCTTCCTGGGTAGCTGTAATGAATGGAAGATTAACATCAGTTGTCGAAGAAGATGATAATTCGATCTTAGCTTTTTCAGCAGCTTCTTTCAATCTCTGTAAAGCCATTGGATCTTTCCTTAAATCTATTCCTTCCTGCTTCTTAAATTCATCGGCAAGATAATCAATCAGTCTCTGGTCAAAGTCATCACCGCCAAGATGTCCATCTCCATTGGATGCTTTTACTTCAAAAACACCCTCACCTAACTGAAGAATTGAAATATCAAATGTACCGCCGCCAAGATCATAAACAGCTATAAGATGATCTCTCTGCTTCTTATCGAGACCATAAGCAAGCGCTGCAGCAGTTGGTTCATTGATAATTCTTCTGACTTTTAATCCTGCAACTTCACCAGCATCTTTAGTTGCTTGTCTCTGAGAGTCATTAAAGTAAGCAGGAACAGTAATGACTGCTTCGGTTACTTCCTGACCAAGATATTCCTCTGCAGTTTTTTTCATCTTCTGTAATATCATTGCACTTATTTCCGGCGGTGAGTAAACTCTATCGCTAACCTTTACGCGTACAGTGTCATTTTCTCCTGAAATAACTTCATACGGGACTTTTTTCATCTCCTCAGTTACTTCATTCATTTTTCTTCCCATAAATCTTTTTATTGAGAAGACTGTATTTTTTGGATTAGTGATTGCTTGTCTTTTAGCAGGCTGCCCAACTAATCGTTCACCTGATTTTGTAAATGCAACAACAGATGGGGTTGTTCTTCCACCTTCTGAGTTTGGAATAACTACCGGGTCATTACCTTCCATAACTGAAACGCAGGAGTTTGTTGTTCCCAAGTCTATTCCAATTATTTTTCCCATTATCAATTTCCTTTCTTATTAATAAAAAAATCAGCGCCAAAATTATTTGACGCTGTTACAATAATTTTACTTACTTGATTTCTATAAATTTCTCATTAACCTTTTTCGGATGAGATTTGGAAATCTTTATGTTGAGAATTCCATTATCAAATTTTGCATCAACACTATCCGGGTCAATATCTTCAGGCAGAGTGAAACTTCTTGTAAACGAGCCATAAACTCTTTCACTTCTGAAGAAATTCTTTTTATCCTTCTCTTCTTTCTCTTCCTTCTTTTCACCTGTAATTGTTAAAATATTATCCTGAAGAGATATTTTTATATCCTCTTTCTTAACACCGGGAATCTCTGCTTCCACATAAATATTCTTTTCATCATCTGAAATATCTATGTGCGGATAATAATTAAAATCTGCTGATGGAAAATCATTTAAGAATTTATGAATTCTTTCATTCCAGCTTTCCAATTCTCTTAAAGGCTCAAATTTTATAAGTGTCATTTTAACATCTCCTTAAATTATTTTAAGTATATTTGAAATATCTTTTGAAATTTGATTTTTATTAGAATCCCAATGATTATGCCATTACTCAAACTTTCCGATAAGTTATTATTGTTAAATAAGTTATAAAGATAAACAATTTTATCAAGATTTATGATGGCTGTCTGAATATCTGACTTAATGGCAACTTGACTGCGAATTTAAACTGTCTATTGACAATTTTGACATTCATTAATATTTAGAAAAATGGAATCAACATTTAACCTGGAGATTTTTGATATAAAGCTGGATACAGATGTAATTGGCAGAAATTTTATTTATTCAGAAGAGGTTAGTTCCACAAACAGTCTGCTTTTAGATAAAGCCTCTGGAAATATTCATGGTACAACACTGCTCGCTGAAAAACAATCAATGGGGCACGGAAGAAAAGAGAGATTATGGTATAGTATGAAAGGAATGAATCTTACCTTCTCAATTCTTTTAACAAACAGAAAATATTTTACTAAGCAATTTAACCTTATAAACTTTGCTGCGGCTTTAACATCTGCTTTATCAATAGAGAATTTATTTCAACTTAAAACAGAACTTAAAT
>JAUSIA010000365.1 GCA_030648225.1 Ignavibacteria bacterium
AAGAAATATTTTAAGTTTTGCTTGTCCCCTGGATAGATGATTTTCTTTTTCCATATCAAGAACTGCTTTCAGCATATAGTGGAAATTATTATGTCTCTGATATCTGAAAAAGGCTTCTTCCGTAGGTTCATAATTTTCAAACTTACTATCTCTAATTGCATTTATGAATTTATCAACCTCATTTTCATCAGGAAGATTTTCAATATTTCCAAACTTACCAAGATTGTTTGCTGAATAAACATGAGATTCCTTCATAAAAACAGGAAGATTATCATAACCGATTCCCTTTTTTAATGCTGGTTTTTCAACTTCAAAAACTGCCTGTCCGCTTGCCCTACAATAAAAATCAGCGGACATTCTGGAAACAAGATCAATGAGGTCAGGATGAATAACCCCATTCTTAAAAATATCTTCTGCAACGTGGAATTTCAGGACCTCACAAATAAAAATATTTGCTGAGCCGCCCCCCTCCCCATAACTCATAATATCACGAACTTTACACTCCATCTGGAATGGGGATTCTTTAACTCTCTTGGGTTTAACAATATCAGAATCAATGGGAGTTAATCCACTCTTCTCAAATTCATCTATTTCAGGCGGATATTCTGTTGAGGCAAGACTAATCTGTTCAACCATATTAAAAGTAACAGATTGAACAACACACTCTTTTGTTTTTATAAGATTATTAAATGAGTCTTTAAGAGTTGCGTCTTTTCCTCTTCTTGCCGGAGAAAAAGCAATTATCGGTGGATTGGAACCAAATGCATTGAAAAAAGAAAATGGTGTTAGATTTGGAATTCCATCTTCTGATAACGAAGATACTAAAGCTATGGGTCGAGGTGCAATTCCTCCAAGCATTATTTTATGTACCTGAGGTTGTGGAAGATCTTTCGGTTCAAAATGCAGCATATCAGCTTTTCTTTTTGGCTAAGATTGAATAATCTTTTTCTCTTTTAACAACTCTGTTTTTAAGTTTTCCTAATGCTTCAATCTCAAGTTCAATTGTGTCACCATCCTTAAGCCAAACAGGGTTAAATTCTTCTCCCTTTTGTTTTGCTTCAAGTGCCCATGTTCCATTTAATTCTAAATAACATCCTGTACCAACTGTTCCGGAGCCTATTACGTCTCCAGGTAAAAGTTCTACTCCGTAGGAAGCTCTTTCAATTATTTCTGCAAAAGTCCAATTCATATCCTTTAGATTTCCTGTTGAGATTTGCTTTCCATTATGGAATGCTTTCATTTCAAGATCATACTTATTCCCATTTGGAGTTTCTATTTTATATGGTTCCATTTCATCTGTGGTTACGAGATAAGGTCCAAGTGTTGTTGCAAAGTCTTTCCCTTTTGCCGGACCAAGATTTAATTTCATCTCCTCCATTTGAAGTGTCCGGGCAGATAAATCATTCATTATCATATAACCTGCAATATAATCATCAGCATCCTTAGTTTTGATGTTAATTCCATTCTTTCCAATTACAATTGCGCACTCAAGTTCAAAATCCAGTTTTTGAAGGTGATCAGCTTCAACATACACATCACCTTCACCAAAAACTGAATTATGATTTGTAAAATAAAAAACAGGAAACTGGTCAAACTCGGGAATCATTTCTACTCCCCTGTTTCTTCTTGCAGTTGCTACATGCTGCCTGAAAGCATAACCATCACGGCAAGATGTTGGTTTTGCAACAGGAGAAAGAAGTTTAACATTCCTGACAATATAATCTCCTTTTATTTTTTCATTATTTATTGCATCTTCAACTTTTTTTGCAAGAGCAAAATTAGATTCCCAGTTTTTTAAAAATTTTCTCATTCTTGAAGGAAGCTCAATATCAATGGATTCTGCAGCTTTAGCTAAATCATGAATTTTACTATTAACTTCGATACCGACATAATCTTTATCTTTTCTTAAAAAGGATACAAAACGCATAAGTTTAAATTGTTGATTTTAATTGATAATAAACTTGTAACTACAATCTCTTTTTTGTTAATCCTCTACGAGGATTATTACTATTGCTGTCGAAAATTAGCTCTACTACAATAATACAACCTCTACGAGGTTAAAATGTATGTCATTATTTTCACAAATCTAAAAACAAAAACTTCGTAGAAGTTTAATTATTGTAGAAAAAATATATTCTGTTGATTATTAATAATCCTCGTAGAGGATTTATAATATTGGTATAAAATTTTTAAAAGAATAAAAACATTTTGTTATGATATATTTATGTTTTTTCATGTATTTAAAGAAATTTTATGTTTTTCAAGCAATGCAGGATAAACCTCACCTATTACATTTAAAGCGAAATCTGTTTCTTCCATTGTTCCTGAATTAATTCTTATTCCATTTGGAATTCCAAAAGTTTTAACGTGTCTTAATATCAAACCTTTATTCAAGCATTCTTCATTAAAATCAAAAGTAAATTCTTCTGACGGAAAAATGAGTAAAATGAAATTTGCTGCAGTTGGTACCTGTTCGATTCCAAGTTCATTAAACTTTTCAATCATCTTTGTCAGAGATTTTCTGTTTAACTCAACAGTTCTTTTAAGAAACTCATCATCTTCAAAAGCTGCTATTGCAGCTTCCTGTGCAAGATGATTAGGTTCGAAAGGAAGCTTAACTTTGTAAAGTTCTTTAATCAGATTTTCTGGCCCAAAAGCAAATCCTATTCTTAAACCAGCTAAACCGTAAGCTTTGGATAAAGTTCTAAGGACAATCAAATTTTCTTTCTCATATTCCAATCCATTAGGATAATCACGGTTATCCTCTGCATAGACTGTATATGCTTCATCAAGAACTACTAAAACATTTTCAGGAACTTTGGAAAGAAAAGAATCAAATTCATCCTTTGTAAACATTGTTCCGGTGGGATTGTTAGGATTAGCCAGGTAAATAATTTTTGTTTTTGAAGATATCCTGTTTGAAATCTCAACAAGATCAAAATGATAATTCTTTAATGGGACTTTAACTGATTTAAATCCATACTTATTTACATTCACATACCAACCAATAAAAGTTCCCTGAGATGTAAGCAGTTCATTATCCCCTTCAGAGAAAGTAGTAACAATATACTGAAGTAAAGAATCTGAACCGCTGCCTGTTACTATCTGTGAAGGTTTTTTATTATACTTTTTTGCTATTGCATTTACAAGTTTGTACGCAGAAGGATTTGTATACCTGTGAAGCTCATCCAAACTTTTTTTTATAACTTCAACAGCTTTTGGAGAAGGTCCAAGAGGATTTTCATTAGAAGCAAGCTTTACAATTTTTGTAAGTCCTTTTTCTCTCGCTAATTCATCAATTGGTTTGCCTGCTTTGTAGGGTTGAAGATTTTGGATGTGCTTTGGAATTTTAATCATACAACCTAATTAGTTTCTTTTTCCAGCCAGGAATGATGATAATCTTCCACCATTGTTTCTTTAACATTCTTTGTTACTTTTAATGGCGTAAAAGTATCAATCATTATTGCATACTCATCAGTTTCTTTCTTGCCTATTGATGCTTCAGTTTTTCCTGGTTGAGGACCATGAGGAATTCCCATTGGATGTAATGTGATAGAGCCTTCCTGCACTCCTGAACGTGACATAAAATCTCCATACACATAATACAAGACTTCATCGCTGTCTACATTAGAATGATAATATGGAGCTGGAATAGCGTTTGGATGAAAATCAAAAAGTCTCGGAACAAAATTACAAACAACAAAATGATCCGTCGTAAATACCAGATGAATCGGTGGTGGTAAATGAATCTTCCCTACCTTAGGTGCATACTCTTTAATATTAAAAGTGTATGGATATAAGTATCCATCCCAGCCAACAACATCAAACGGATGATGTGGAAGTTCATACTCAAATGTTCTGTTAGAA
>JAUSIA010000369.1 GCA_030648225.1 Ignavibacteria bacterium
CTTTAAGAAAATCAGGAATTACCTCAGTTGTTATTGGAGCAAGAAATGAAAAACAATTACTTGATAACATCCACACAAGCAGTTGGGAATTAAGCAAAGATGAAATGAATCAGCTTGATGAAATAAGCACTTCGGCAAGAATTTATCCTTACTGGTATTTTGATATTTTCAAAAAAGAAGAGATGGAGAGATACTTCAGAAATCTTTACAGGAAAGAAGATAAAGATGGAATATAGAAATCTTGGAAGAACAGGAGTAAAGGTTAGCCCTCTTTGCCTTGGCTGTATGATGTTTGGAAGAAAAGCTGATGAAAAACTTTCAATGGAAATAGTAGATAAAGCAATTGATGAGGGAATAAATTTTCTTGATACAGCAAATGCTTACCAGCGGGGTATGAGTGAGGAATATGTGGGCAAAGCTTTGAAGAGAAATGGAAAAAGAGACCGGATTATACTTGCAACAAAAGTTCATGGAAAGATGAATGATGATGATCCTAATGCCGGAGGAATCAGCAGGCGGCATATCATAAAAGAATGTGAAGCTTCACTAAAAAGATCGCAGACAGATTATATTGATCTTTACCAGCTTCACAGACCGCAGTCTGATATTCCTATTGATGAATCATTAAGAGCATTTGATGATCTTATAAAAGCAGGTAAAGTAAGATACATTGGAACAAGTACTTTTGCTTCATGGCAGGTTGTTAATTCAATATGGGTATCAAAAGAACTTGGGTTAAACAGGTTTATTTCCGAGCAGCCTCCTTATCATTTACTTGACAGAAGAATTGAGCGGGAATTAATTCCTGCTGCGCAGAATTTTGGGCTGGCAATTCTTCCCTGGTCTCCGCTTGCAGGTGGATTTCTTACAGGTAAATATAAAAGAGGCAAAGAAAGACCTGCTGAAAGCCGATTCAAAGAAAGTTCAGAATGGGCTGATCATCATTTTACCGAAGAAGCCTTTAAAGTGCTTGATGTTGTTGAAGAAATTGCGAAGGAAAAAAACTGCACACCCGCTCAATTGTCTCTTGCATGGACAATCCAAAAACCAGAAATCACAAGTTCTATTATTGGTCCGAAAAATATAGAACAGCTTATTGATAATCTCGGCGCACTTAAAGTTAAGTTTACGGATGAAGACAATAAAAGGGTTGATGCTGCCTCCAAACCGGGAAGGACAATTCTTTCTTACTACGAAGCAGACTTTAGCTATTATAAATACAGATAGAAAATTAAAGCATCAAAAATGAATTATTATCTCGGGCTTGATATCGGAACTACCGGAGCTAAAGCTATTCTTATTAATTCAAGAGGTGAAGTTATAGAAAGTGCAACCTCCGAATACCCGATGTTTAATCCGCGCCCTCTATGGTCTGAACAGAATCCTGAAGATTGGTGGAAAGCAGCTCAGGAAAGTTTTAACAAAGTTCTGAAAGAAAATAAAATAAATAAAAGTGATGTTAAAGGAATTGGGTTAACCGGTCAAATGCACGGTTTGGTTCTTCTTGATAAAGATGGAAAAGTGCTTCGTCCTTGTATAATGTGGAATGACCAAAGGACTATTAAAGAATGCGAAGAGATTAGTTCATTAATCGGATTTGATAATTTACTCAGGATAACGGGTAATCCTGTTTTGCCTGGATTTACTGCACCTAAAATACTCTGGGTAAAAAAAAATGAACCGCATGTTTATGAAAAGATTGAACATATACTTCTTCCTAAAGATTATATCCGGTTTTGCTTAACCGGAGAGTTTGCAACTGATGTATCCGATGCATCCGGTACTTCTCTTCTTAACGTTAGTAAAAGAAATTGGTCAGATGAAATTCTTTCAACATTGGATATTCCAAAAACCTGGATGCCGGAAGTTTATGAATCAGTTGAAGCAACAGGAAAAGTAACAGAAAGTGCTGCTGAAAAAACCGGACTCAACTATGGAACTCCAATTGTTGCCGGAGGAGGTGACCAGGCTGCTGGTGGTGTTGGAACAGGAACAGTAAAAGAGGGAATTACGTCTGTTGTGCTTGGAACATCCGGAGTTGTTTTTTCTCATACCGATAATTTAACAATTGAACCCGAAGGTAAACTTCATGCTTTTTGTCATTCTGTTCCCGGTGCATGGCATGTAATGGGAGTTACTCTTTCTGCTGCAGGTTCATTTAAATGGTATAAAGAAACTTTTGGAGAAACTGAAAAACAAATAGCTGCTGAAAAAAATAAAAATGTTTATGATCTTCTGATTAAACAGGCAGAAGAAATTCCTGCAGGAAGTGAGGGTTTGATCTTTCTTCCTTATTTAACAGGTGAAAGAACACCATATCCCGATCCCGATGCAAAAGGAACCTTTACAGGTATTACAATCAGGCATAGTAAAAAACATTTTATAAGATCAGTACTGGAAGGAGTTGCTTACAGCCTGAAAGATTGTTTAGAATTAAGTAGAGGATTAGGTCTTGAAATAACTGAAGTCAGAATTTCCGGCGGAGGAGCGAGAAGTAAATTATGGAGACAAATACTTGCTGATGTTTTTAACACTGAAATGGTAACATTAACAACTACAGAAGGAGCTCCCTATGGTGCTGCACTACTTTCAGCAGTTGGAACAGGTGAGTACTCCAGTGTTGAAGAAGTTTGTGAGAAAACTATTAAGATTTCTGAGAGTACTAAACCTGCTGCAGATAGTATAAGATTGTATGAAGAATATTACCAGATATATAAAAGTCTTTATCCATCATTAAAAGAATCGTTTAAAAAAATTTCCAGCGTAGTTAAAAAGCAGTTTAGGTAATGAATATATGTTTAAGGAGATTGATAAGAATATTTACATTGCTGATCCTTTTATATATAGAATAGATCCGGAAGATTATATATCTATTACAGAAAGCCTTCTCATAAACAGGAAATTATTCCAGGAAATTGATAAAGCAAAAGAATCTTTAGTTGCCCAAAGAAAAGATGAAAACATGCTTAAGAAACATTCTTCGATTTTGAAAAGATGGAAGACTCATCAGCCGGATGAAATTGAAAAATTGTATGAAGATTTTGATGTATACAGATATTTTTATAAAGAAGTTGGGGCAAGCCTAAAATTCAATCCTCTTTCAAAAAGAGAATCGGGTGTTCATGTCCTTGAAAAAATTCTGGAATTATTAAATGAATATATCAGTCTCATTAAACCAAAAGTTGTTTATACTGTTATTGATATAAAACCCGATGATGAAGGTTTGCAGGTAAAAGGAAGCGACATTCATTTTGACAGCAGGAGATTAATAATTTTTACAAGCCATTCTTCAATTAAAAGTAACAAAGAGATCTCTCCTAAGGAATTAATCAGCGAAAAAGTTATAGTCTATGTTGTTACAATTGGCCCGGGAATAGATAATGAAGTTAAATCATTTTCATTTAATGGAAATATTTTTGAAGCATACCTGCTTAACGGAATCGGGGCTGGCGCTGCAGAAATGGTTGCTAATGATCTTAATCTTTATATGAATGATAATTGCGATAAAAAAAAATGCAGTTATAAGAGATTATCTCCCGGTTACGGTGATTGGCCTGTTACAGATCAGAAGAAAATTTTCAGGTTACTGAATCCGGAAAAAAATATTGGTGTAATATTGACTGAGTCTCACATTATGATTCCGGAA
>JAUSIA010000374.1 GCA_030648225.1 Ignavibacteria bacterium
ACAGCTTTCATCAGCTAAAGCTTTAATAATTTACACCAGCAAATTTAATTAAAAATAAATTGTTAAACCTCCCTGCCGGCAGGCACGTAACTTAAGGTAAGAATTGATTTTTGTAATAGGTTACTTTAATAAAATTTGTAGCACAGACCTGTCTGCCGATAAGCAGGTTAATAATCTGTGCTACATGAATAAGCAAATTATAACGGTTGTCACGGACCATTCCGTGACAAAAATATTAAGGTTTATGTACGATTGAAAATTCAGTCACGGTTTGGACCGTGACTGCCAGGATAAAATTATTTTACAAGTAGAAGCTTTTTAGTATCCTGAAATGAAAGCTGCTTATTTGTGGATACAGCTTTTATAGCATAGAAATAAACACCCGATGCAAATTCATCTGCATTCCAGGAAATTTCATAAAACCCTTCATTTTGAATTCCATTTACAAGCTCAGCAACCTCCTGTCCAAGTGAATTCATTATTACTATTTTAACTTCACTTTCAAGCGGTATTGAATATTTAATATTTGTTACAGGATTGAATGGGTTTGGATAATTTTGTGAAAGACTGTATGTCTGCGGAGTGAAATCAACATCAGCATAAATTATTTTGGAATGTTCAAATGAACCATCAAAATCAATCTGCTTAAGTCTATAAAGAATTCTTCCGCTGTAAGAGATATCGCTGTAGCTATCATTAAAATTATAAGATTGAAGCTCTGTTGTTGTTCCCTTGCCATCAATAAAACCAATTGTTTCCCATTCATTGTTCTTAAACTTTCTTTCAATCTCAAAGCCTCTGTTATTTGTTTCAGTTGCTGTAATCCAGTTTAACACAATTTCATTATCAACAATATTTGCATTAAATGATGTCAGCTCTACTGGAATTGTAAAATCAATAAAAGCTTCATACACTCCTCTGCCATGAGTTCCTGCTCTTAACATCTGGTTTGAAGGTGAATAATCAAGATGCATTATTACAGTATTAGGAAGCCCGTCAGCTATCTCTGTCCAGGTTGTTCCATCATCTTGTGTTAAAAATACACCAACATCTGTTGCAGCAAAATATGTATTGGGATTCTGCGCATCATAATTATAAATAAAAATATCATTAACAGGAGAGTCAGGAAGATTTCCATGAATGCTTACCCAGCTTGTTCCGCCGTTAGTTGTTTTATAAACTTTATTTGTTCCAAATCCGGAAAAGGTAAGGAATACAGCATTAGAGTTTGTTGGATGAACATAAACAGAAGTTATCGTTCTTGCGGGAAGACCTGATGTTACATTTATCCAGGTTGCTCCTCCATCGGTTGATTTGAAAACCTGACTGCTTGAAGTTGCATACATAATTGTAGGATTACTTTTACTTATTGCTAATTCTCTTACAGCAGAAGAACCATTTACATTACCTGAAATTGCTGTCCAGTTGCTGCCGTTATTTGTAGTTCTGTAAACTCTCTGCCTTGCAACAAAAAACTCACCGGAATTATTTGGATGAGCAATAATAGGCGCAACCCAGGTTACATTTTCAGAACCTATACCACTTGTAGCACTACTCCAGCTTGTGCCGCTATTTGTTGTACGACGCAAACCACCGTTTTGTGTTTCTCCCAGAATAAAATTAGAGTCGAAAGGATTGAAACAAACTTCACCACCATCTCCACCAAAAGCCGCTGCCCAGTTAAGTGTTGAGAAGGTTTGCTGTGTTCCATTATCCTGGGTGCCTCCAAGAATTCTTCCCGGATCAAAAGGACTTGCTGCTATCCTGTAAAATTGTGTTAATGTTAAATTCTGATTTAAGTTTACAAATGAAGCTCCGTTATTTGTTGTTCTCCAGATTCCGCCATCATTAGTAACAATAAATGTATTCTGATCTGTTGGGTGAAAGAAAAGATTATGCTGATCTACATGAACATTCCCTCCTGTGTAGCCATTTGTAATATTTGTGAAAGGAGCTGCACCATTGGTTGTTCTGTAAACATCTATGGTTCCTATGTAAACCTGATCGGGATTCCATGGGTTTACTTTGCAATGTAAATCATACCATGCTTGTCCACCATCTAAAGATGAAGTCAAAAAGCTCCAGTTAGCTCCATAATTGGTTGATTTATATGCAGAGACTGAACTTCCAGAATAAACTGCTGCATACATAACAGAAGGATTACTTCTGCAATAATCAAAATGTGTTCTCGTCCCGGATGATAATCCTGTTCCGAAAGCTGAAAAAGCAGCTCCGCCATCAGTTGATCTCCTCAAGCCACCGATTCCTGAACCAACTGCAAATGCAGTATCCCCTGTTAATGAGAATAAAACATCATCACATCTTCCTGCAATAAGCTGAGACCATGATATTCCTGCATCAGTGCTTCTGTATAAGCCGTTAATACCCAAAGCAGCAAGAAGTTGATTGTTATTCCCAGGTCTAACAGTTAATCTTGAAATGTAAGTTCTCTGTGGTAATCCATTTGTTATGTGTATCCAGTTTGTTCCACCATCAGTAGATTTAAGAACCCCGACACCATAATAAGAGGCTATACTATAAGTAGCTTCACCTGTTCCGGCATAAATAATATTTGGGTCTGCCGGATCCAGAACTATAGCTCCCATAGCAAGAGAAGGTTGAGTATCGGTTAAAGGCTGCCAATTAACGCCGCCATCAATTGATTTCCAAACGCCGCCATTTGCCGGACCGATATAAATTATATTTGAATTAGTTGGATGATATGTTCCCGTGACAATTCTTGAAGAAATATTTCCATAATCAGGATAAGAACCTGGTGTTGGTCCAAGACTAACCCAGGTTATATTTTCTACTATTCCATTAGTGATTCTTTGAGCATCACGCTGCCTGATTGCATTCAGATAAGCATTTTCAGGAATGAAATCATTTGGAAAAGCACGCTGTTCATAAAACCACCATTCGCGTGCAAATGGTTTTTTGTTTTTTACCTCTTCAGGTGCAGAAGTGAAAATACTGTTTTCGAGTAAATTACCTGTGTATTCAACCTGTGCAAAATTCAGAATGCTGAACAGAAAGAAAAGAGTTAGCAGTTCAATACGTTTCATCAGACCCTACCTTTTATAATTAAAATTGATATTAGCAAGTTATCTCTTATCAAAAATAAATCCAACAAAAAGTTAGTTAAAAATGTTATTTTAAAGGGTTAATATAATCTATTCAACATTTTTACCGGTCTATAATTATTTTTTAACATAAAAGAAAATGAATCATCAGGAAGCATTAAAAAAATATTTTGGACATGAAAACTTTCGTTATGGGCAGGATGAGATAATTGAATCTATTCTGAATGGTGAAAATGTTCTTGCTGTTCTTCCTACCGGTGCGGGAAAATCAATATGCTACCAAATACCGGCTTTAATATCAGATAATTTTTCTATTGTTATCTCTCCATTAATTGCTTTAATGAAAGACCAGGTTGATGCTCTGAATCAAAAAGAACATTTAGCTTCATTCATCAATAGTACTATGACTTTCACTGAGAGTGAAGAGGTTCTTCAGAATATTGCTTATGGAAAAACTAAAATACTTTATATTGCACCTGAGAGACTTACCAACATAACTTTTGCAGAAAGATTAAAGAAACTAAATCCCTGTTTCCTTTTTATTGATGAAGCACATTGTATCAGCGAATGGGGACATAACTTCCGTCCAAGTTATACAAGAATAAAAGAGTTTATTGATTACATCCGGATAAAAAAAGTTTCTGCTTTCACGGCTACCGCAACACCCGAAGTAATAAAAGATATAACTGAGCAGCTTGGATTTAAAGAACCAAAAATAATTGTAAAAGGATTTGAGAGAGATAACCTTCATCTGAATGTTCTCTTAACCAAAAAGAAAAATGCAAAATGTCTCGAACTTATCTCAATCAATAAAACCCCGGCAATTATTTACACTTCCTCAAGAAAAAAAGCCGAAGAAATATCTGAATATCTAAACATGCATAAAATAAAATGTTCTTATTATCATGCCGGTTTAAACCCAATAGAAAGAAAAAAAGTGCAGGAAGATTTTTTGAAGGATGTAGTTCCAGTTATTGCAGCTACAAATGCTTTTGGAATGGGAATAGATAAAAAAGATATCAGGCTCATCATTCATTACAATACACCCGGCTCAATTGAAAATTATTACCAGGAAATTGGAAGAGCAGGAAGAGATGGAGCTGACTCACAGGTTTATCTTTTACATGATGAATCAGATATAAGAATTCAAAATTATTTTCTCTCTCAATCTCATCCCGATAAAGAGATTATATTAAAAATTTATAATTCAATTTGTGATTACGGTAAAGTAGCTGTTGGAAATATTTCCGAAAAAGAAATTCCGCTTTACCTGGATTTTATCTCTGCCCATACAAAAAAAGAAATCTCTAAAGGGCTTTTATTCTCTGCATTAAGATTTCTTGAAGCAGCCGGTTATTTAAGAGTCCTTTCTGAATATGACAGGAAAGAAAATATTCAGGTTCTTTGGAATAAAGAGAGACTAAAAGAATTTGTTAAAGGTTCTGTTAGTAATTCAGTTAAAGAATTAATTCTCTTGCTTATAAGAGAGTATGGAGGTGAAATATTCAGCAAGCCGATCCAGATTTCAATTTCACAGTTTTCATCAAAGCTTGGTTTAAATTTTTATGAAACAAATGAAACTTTAACAGTCCTTACCAACATGGGAATAATTTCTTATGAAGAACCTTTAACTAAAGAGAGTGTTATTCTTACTCAACCCAGAGCAGAAGTTAAAAATCTAAAGCTTGATTATAAAAAGATCCTTGAAAGCTATATCAATCTTCAGAAAAAGATTGATAAAATGGTTGACTATGTTTTTACAGATGAATGCCGTTTCAGATTTATTTTAAAATACTTTGGTGAAAAGGCTGATAATTATAGCTGCAACAAATGCGACAGATGCTTAACTGATGTAAGAACCACTGAGAATGTAAGGAAATATATTTCAGAAGTAATTCTTAAAACATTTTTTGAAAGCAAAAAGAATTTAACTGAAGCCCTTTTAATTAATATTTTAAGAGGAACTGCAAAATCATTAGATGATCCCTGGATAAGCTCTTTTGGTGTTTGCAGGAATTATACACGCAATGAACTGAAAAGAATAATTCATTATTTGATTGAACAGGATTTTATATCTGAAATAAAAGAGAAGGCGCGAGTATTAAGGATCACTGAAAAAGGATTGAAAGAAATCGGGAATGAAGTTGTTATAACAGAAGAAAAAACTTCTGAAGATTATTCTGAAAATCTTGCTCTGTTCAACCAGTTAAGAGAAGTGAGAAGCAGAATATCAAAAAAGTTTAACCAGAATGGTTTGATAATCTGTCCTGATGAAATTATGAGAGAAATTGCTAACATCAAACCAAAAACAAAAACAGAGTTTCTTTTAATTAAAGGAACTTCTCCACGTATGTTTTATAAAGTTGGTGAGGATTTTCTGGAAATAATCAGGAATTTCTCTGTTGATTCTGAGAGCCAAATTAAAAAAGAGGAACAAAAGAATCTTCCTTCAAACATACAGGAAACATATTCATTATTAAAAAAAGGATACAGCTTAAAAGATATTGCACAATTAAGAAAAACATCAGAGGCTGTAATCTCAATGCAGATTGAAAGTATAATAGAATATGACCCGCAGATTGAGATTGAACATCTCTTTAATT
>JAUSIA010000388.1 GCA_030648225.1 Ignavibacteria bacterium
TATTAAAAAAATATTTAGTTGGCATTTTATCCCTCGTCTTCTTCTTATCTTTATTCTCCCTTAACATTATAGCACAGGAAGAAGAAATGACTGATGAAGAGTGGGAAGCTGAAATGAATCGTTTAAGAGCAAGAAAACAGGCTCTTGAACAGGAGATCAGCACTTTAAGAAGTGATATTGATAATCTGAATACTATGGAAATCAAAGACTTTGATGAGTGTATGAATGAGCTTTATGCTCTTGTTGGTGCTACAAAGGCAGATGTTGATAATTTCAGAAAAGCTGTTAACGAGCTTGATGGAAGAATTAAAAGAAAAGAAGGT
This sequence comes from Ignavibacteria bacterium, assembly GCA_030648225.1. Lineage (GTDB taxonomy): Bacteria > Bacteroidota > Ignavibacteria > Ignavibacteriales > Ignavibacteriaceae > RBG-16-34-14. The sequence goes on from JAUSIA010000388.1 coordinate 324, forward strand.
CCAAAAGCTGACAGGCAGAAAGATCTTAATGCACTTAAGATGAATAAGATAAGTGCTCTTCCTGAATTCTTTGATAAAGTTCACAACCAGATGCAAAGATCTCTTGATGCATGGGTTGAAGAACCTCAGGAAATTATGTATACAGTGGTTAAAGGAGATCATCTCTGGGGCATTGCTGGTAAATCGCAGCATTTTGGAAATAGCTTTGCATGGCCTGTTCTTTATCAGGCAAATCGCGATCAGATTAAAGACCCTGATTTAATTTATCCTAATCAGGTATTTAAGGTTCCAAAATTAACTGAAGAAGAAAAATCTAAATACGAAAAATTAAGATCAAATTATAAACCAGCTCCGGTTCAGTAAGCTTGATTTTCTTTAGTATTATTTAGTTATTGAAACCCTTATCATACAGCGTTATGATGAGGGTTTTCTATTTTAAACAGGAGTAAAATGACAGCTACAGAAAAACGCATGACATTAGATAATGTTGATATGCTCTCGTTACTGGGAATGAATGATGTTAATCTTAAACTTATTGAAGACCATTTCAGCGCTTCGATTACCGTAAGAGGCGAGAATGTTGTAATTAAAGGTGTGCTTGAAGAAGTTGAAACTATTGAGAAAATTCTGAAAGAGATGGTTTATGTACTAAATACAAGCGGCAGACTTGAAAAAAAAGATGTTGAAACAATTCTCGATCTTACTTTAGAAGGTAAAGAAATTGTAAGCGATAAAGATTTTGATTCTATTATTCTTTATACAAAGAATGATGCAATAAGAGCAAAAACTCCCGGTCAAACAAATTATATTAAAGTTGCAAGTAAAAATGATATTTGTTTTGCAATAGGTCCCGCAGGAACCGGGAAAACTTATCTTGCAGTTGCTATGGCAGTTGCTTCACATAAAAAAGGAAGTGTAAATAAAATTGTTCTTGCTCGTCCCGCAGTTGAAGCAGGGGAGAGCCTCGGATTTTTACCGGGTGATATCCGGGAAAAGATAGACCCTTACCTTCGCCCTCTATATGATGCTCTTGATGATATGATGCCTTCAGAAAAACTTAGAGGATATATTGAAAAAAGAATTGTGGAAATTGTTCCTCTTGCTTATATGAGAGGTAGAACAATTAATAATGCTTTTGTAATTCTTGATGAAGCACAGAATGCAACTGATGTTCAGATGAAAATGTTTTTAACAAGGCTTGGTGCAAATTCTAAGGCAATTATAACCGGAGATATTACCCAGATTGATCTTCCGCCAAAAACCATCAGCGGGCTTATCCAGGCAAAGGAAATCCTAAGCAATATTGAAGGTGTTGGCTTTGCTTATTTTGATAAAGGTGATATTGTAAGGCATAAGCTTGTAAAAGATATTATTGATGCTTATGAGAAGCATAAGAATGGAAGCTAAAATATTTTTTTAATCTTCATCATAATAAAATATTTTTTTTCTTTTCTAAATTTTAATCTCATTCTTGACAAACAATATTTAGTTAAATATTCTTAACAAAACTGCGTTCAATTTCAAAATGTTCGTACCTTTTACCATCGAACTCAACATAAGGAGTAACAAAATAGTTTAAGGTTGGTCCTTCAGGTAAAAGAGAAATCTCCCTTCCTGTACTAATCAGGATTCTATATTTATCAATGTTACCAAAATAGTAATCAGCTTTATCAGGATATTTCCATGCTTCCGAAATATCTACAGGAATCCAGCCCTTTCCCTCGATAAAAAACTCTGCCCAGCAATGATAAGGTTTTAATAATTTACCTGCAGATTCGGAGGGGATAGGATAGCCAATTCGAAACCTGGCTGGTATTCCAGCTGCCCGTGATAAAGATATAAATAAAGAATGGAAATCAGTACAGTTTCCTTTGCCAACATTACAAACATATACAACATCACCCTTGCCCCATCCAGCTACACTGGTATCATAATCTACATTAGTTAGAACATAATTATACAGCGCTTTGGCTTTCTCAAGGGGGTCTGATATTTGGTCAGTAACTGTTTTTGCAATCTCCCTTATTCTATCATCAATAATTTCCAAACCTCTTTCATTCAAATACAGTTCATTTGAAAATGAATAATTGGCACCCATAGAAAATGCCTTTTGTTCTCTTCGCACTACCCTGTATTCCCACTTAATGATTGCCTGAGATTTCTTTTCTGGCGTATTATCTAAAGCAATAAAAAGTACTTTATTATTAAAGTCAGGATCCTTAATAATTTTGTAAGACCAGGGGGATTTAATTTTAAGCGATTCAACGCTTTGATATCCGTCAGCAGCAGGAAGGGGAATCCAAATGCGAATGTTATTGGCTCCCTCAGGTATTTTATATTTTAAGCTCTCGCTAATTTTAATTGAAAGAGGTTGTCCATCATTATTCCCTTCTGCCAGGGATGTTATATTCCTTTTATCAGCTCCGAGAAGAATGATAGCTGTAATTACAAAACAAGCGAATAAAAAGTATGCTAAACGTTTTTGGGATTTATAACTTATCATTTAAATTAATTAGAATTCATCTTCTCACATTTCTACTATTATACAACCAATCTATTAGTTGTTTTAATTAGTTGA
>JAUSIA010000015.1 GCA_030648225.1 Ignavibacteria bacterium
TGTTTTGTATATTTTTCAATAGCACCTTCTGTAATCTGGTTGGCAAAATTTAAAATCTCCTGTGTGCTTCTATAATTTTCTTCAAGCTTAATAATTTGTACATCATTAAAAAGCTTTGGGAATTCAATTATGTTCTTAAAATTTGCGCCTCTGAAAGAATATATTGCCTGCGAATCATCCCCGACAACCATAATATTTTTATTAATCTGTGTGAGACCTTTAACAACATCAGCCTGAAGCTTATTTGTATCCTGATATTCATCAACCATTACAAATTTGATTGAACTTAATAGAGATTTTGTACCTGGATTAAAATCCTCAAGAAAATTTCTGAGGTAAACAAGAAGGTCATCATAATCAAGAAGATTATTTCTTTTTTTATATTCTGTAAAGATTTTTTGTATATCCAGAACCTTATCAAGCTGATCAATAAAATGAGGATAATCTTCTTTAATAATCTCTTCAACCTTTTTCCCTGTATTAACACTTAAGCTGTAAACTTTTCCCAAGGTTTCTTTCTTAGGAAATCTTTTTTCTTTACCAATAAAACCGCTTTGTGTTCTTATAAGATTAATAACATCCTGAGTATCTCCCTGATCTAGAATTGTAAAAGAAGGGTCAAGATTAGCTGCCTTAGAATATTTTCTCAAAACAGAATTAGCAAAAGAGTGAAACGTACCCCCAAGAATTTTTGAACATCGGTTATCAAGAAGAATTGCAGCACGATTCATCATTTCATTAGCAGCCTTGCGTGTAAAAGTAAGAAGAAGAATTGATTGAGGATCATAACCAAGTTCAACCAGCCTTGCAACCCTGTAAACGAGAGTTCTTGTTTTGCCTGTTCCCGCGCCTGCAATAATTAAATATGCTCCATCAACAGCAGAAGCAGCTTCATATTGGGCAGGATTCAGTTCATTCTTATAATTAATAACGAAACGGGCTTCATCAACAATAGGTTTTGTAAAGCCCGTTTGATTAATTCTTTTCAGCTTATATTTTTTTTGAATCATTCCTGTAATGCTTTTGGCTTTCCAATTATTTCTGAGAATATTATAAATTCTTTTAAAGATGCCGGCTCTTTAAACCTTTGCCTGATATTTTTTTTGATATCGGTTGTACTTCCTTTCTTTTTAAGATGCTTCTCGAACATCTCAGCCTGCCTGATTATTTTTTTGTTAACTGCTTTCCGGCTCTCATCAGCTTTTCTTCTTTTCTCATCCCAGCTTTCAGAAGTATGTTCAGAAAGTGTTGTCTTATGTTCCAGATGAGTTGGCTGCTGCCACTCTCTTGTCCTAAAATGTTCCGGATCCAGTTTAAGATCTCTCTCTTTTTCGAAAGTTTCTTCCTTTTCTTTTTCAGGAAGTGGAACATTAGTCTTAAACATTTTCTCTATTTCTTTTAAGATATCATAATCTTCCTGCTGAGGAGTTCTCTGCGGAGGTTTTGGTTCAGGAGTAGGCGTTACATTTTGTTCTTGTCTACCGGTGTGAGGTTTCTTTTTTTTTCTAAATAAAGAACTTAGAAAGCTGACTATAATGAATAAATAAATTAATATTTCAAAAATATTATCCATTACAAGTTGGGATCCTCTTTCTTCTTTTCAGGTTTTGCAATGGATTCTCTCATTTCAGTATCAGATTGAATATTTTTCATTTTGTAATAATCAAAAATTCCCAGGTTACCAGATCTGAAAGCTTCTGCCATAGCTTTTGGAATTTCAGCTTCTGCCTCAACAACCCTTGCTCTCTGTTTGGCAACTTCGGCAATCATTTCCTGTTCAACGGCGACTGCTGCTGCTCTTCTCTCTTCAGCTTTAGCTCTTGCTATTTTAAGGTCAGCTTCAGCCTGGTCGGTCTGGAGTTTAGCACCGATATTTTCACCTACATCAACATCTGCAATATCAATAGAAAGAATTTCAAATGCAGTTCCTGAATCCAAACCTTTTGCAAGAACACTTTTAGAAATTTTATCAGGGTTTTCGAGCACTTCTTTGTGGCTCGTACTTGAACCGATTGTTGAAACTATTCCTTCGCCAACACGTGCGAGTATGGTAGCTTCTCCTGCGCCACCTACCAAACGTTCTATATTTGCTCTTACGGTAATTCTTGCAATAGCTTTTAATTGAATGCCATCTTTTGCTACAGCTGCAACCATAGGTGTCTCTACAACTTTAGGAATAACAGACATTTTAACAGCTTCAAGAACATCTCTTCCTGCTAAATCAATTGCAGTAGCTCTTTCAAAAGTTAAACCCAAATTAGCTTTATCTGCAGATACAAGAGCATTGATAACTTTAATTACGTTACCACCGGCAAGAAAATGTGCCTCCAATTTTCCCTGCTCAACCTTAATACCTGCTTTTGTTGCTGTGATCAGGCTTCTAACAATAACTACCGGCGGCACTTTTCTCAATCTCATTCCAATCAAATCACGAAATATTTTTACTTTTACTCCTGAAAAGTATGCAGTAATAAATAATCCTAAAGGAACGAAATAAAGAAAAAGAATAATAAAAAGAATAATTCCAATAATAACTATGAGGGATACCCCTGTAATGGCTTCCATATTAACTCCAATTATTTAGATCTGGTTTTTAATTTTACCACTAATTTAGTTTTTTAGCAAATAAAGAATGAAAGATTCAAAGTAATAATTGTATACTTTCAGTACAAAATTTTACTTAATAAAATACACACTTCATTATTCAATTCATCCATCATATGAATATACGATGAAAATTCTTAATAGTTATTCACGAAACATCTATGTGTATATCTGGTATAATTATTGTCTTTTACCTTATTGAGAGAAACCTTTAATTTATACGTGATAATTTGTTAAAGTTGTTGGAGTTCACTGATTATTGGATTTAATAAAGCTTTTTACTAATATCATTATGTAGTGTAAATATGATTTTTTTGATGGAGGGCATAAAAAGCTCTCTTTAACAGGCTAAAAGTATTCATATATAAGTTAAATCACTTAACGTTTATAAAATGTTCATTATTGTTAATCCTAAAGAGGAAAATTAGATGGATGGAAATTTTTCAGATAGATTGCAGGATGTAATAAGATTGAGTCGTGAAGAGGCTTTAAGATTGGGGCACGATTATATTGGGACCGAACATCTTCTGTTGGGAATAATCAGGGAAGGTCAGGGTGTTGCGGTAAGAATATTGCGTAACCTTGATTGTGATATGATGAAATTAAAAAAGGCAATAGAAGATACAGTAAGAACTTCAGGTGGTACACTTACAATTGGTAATATTCCCCTAACTAAACAAGCTGAAAAAGTTTTAAAGATTACACAGATAGAATCTAAAATTTATAAAGCTGATGTTATTGGTACTGAGCATCTTCTTCTTTCTCTATTGAGAGATGAAGATAACATAGCAACTCAGATCCTTCACCAGTTTAGCGTAACCTATGATGGTGCAAGAGCAGAATTGAATGCAATGCTTTCCAGTAAAGGGTCTAAAGATATTAGTGGCTCTGTTCCGCATCCTCCGGATAAAAAAGTAGAAAGAACTAAAACTCCGGTACTTGATAATTTTGGAAGAGATCTTACCAAACTTGGTATTGAAGATAAACTTGATCCTGTTGTTGGACGTGAAAAAGAAATTGAGCGTGTTGCACAGATTCTCAGCAGAAGAAAGAAAAACAACCCTGTTCTTATCGGTGAACCCGGTGTTGGTAAAACAGCAATTGCCGAAGGTTTGGCTTTAAGAATAATTCAGAAGAAAGTTCCAAGAACATTACAGGATAAAAGAGTTGTTACTCTGGATCTTGCTGGTTTGGTTGCCGGAACAAAATACAGGGGTCAGTTTGAAGAAAGAATGAAAGCTCTTATGAATGAGCTTGAGAAAGCAAAAGATGTTATTCTCTTTATTGATGAGCTTCATACCATAGTTGGTGCAGGCGGTGCATCCGGTTCACTTGATGCTTCCAATATGTTTAAACCTGCATTGGCAAGAGGAGATCTTCAGTGTATCGGTGCTACTACTCTTGATGAATACAGAAAATATATTGAAACCGATGGCGCTCTCGACAGAAGATTCCAAAAGGTTATGGTTGATCCCCCAACTTATGATGAGACTCTGCAAATTCTTAGCAACATTAAATTTAAATATGAAGAACATCATAGAGTTAAGTACACTGCTGATGCAATTGAATCTGCAGTGCGTTTAAGCTCGAGATATATTACAGACAGGCATCTTCCCGATAAAGCAATTGATGTTATAGATGAAGCAGGTTCAAGAGTTCATATGGGTAATTTTGAAGTACCAGAGGATGTGCTGAATCTTGAAGAAAAAATTGAAGATGTTCGTCATGAGAAAGCTTCCGTTGTTAAGAAACAGGATTATGAAGAAGCCGCAAGATTAAGAGATAAAGAAAGAAATCTTCAGTCAGAGCTTGAAATTGCTAAACGTGATTGGGAAAATAAAACAAAAGATGTTATTCATGATGTTACTGAAGAAGACATCGCAACAGTTGTAGCAATGATGACAGGAATTCCTGTTAACAGGGTAGTTCAGACTGAATCTGAAAAGCTTCTTAAGATGGAAGATGCTCTTAAGATGGAAATTGTCGGACAGGATGAAGCAGTTTCCAAACTTACAAAAGCTATCAGAAGAACAAGAGCAGGATTAAAAAATCCTAACAGACCAATCGGAAGCTTTATTTTCCTTGGTCCAACTGGTGTTGGTAAAACAGAGCTTTGCAAAGCTCTTGCAAGGTATTTATTTGATAGTGAGAATGCATTAATAAGAATTGATATGAGTGAGTATATGGAAAAATTCTCTCTGTCAAGATTGGTTGGAGCGCCTCCCGGATATGTTGGATATGAAGAAGGCGGACAGCTTACAGAAAAAGTGCGCAGAAAACCTTATTCAGTTGTATTATTTGATGAAATTGAAAAAGCTCATCCGGATATCTTCAGCATATTGCTGCAGGTTTTAGATGATGGAACTTTAACTGATTCCTTGGGAAGAAAAGTAGATTTTAAGAATTCGATTATAATAATGACTTCAAATATCGGAGCCAGGGATATTAAAGATATAGGTTCATTTGGTTTCGGTTCTGAAAAAGCTGAAGACCGATATTCAACTCTTAAGAATACTGTTGAAGATGCAATGAAGAAACTCTTCAACCCGGAATTTCTAAACAGAGTTGATGAGACAATTGTATTCAGAAATCTTGATAAAGAAGATATTCTTAAGATCATTGATATTGAACTGAAGGATCTTATTAAAAATATTAAAGATAACAAGATGCACTTTGCTCTTGATTTATCAGTAAAGAATTTCCTTGTTGAAAAAGGATTTGACCAGAAATTTGGTGCAAGACCTTTGAGAAGGGCAATCCAGAAATATGTTGAAGACCCTATTGCAGAAGAAATTCTGAGAGGAACGTTCAAAGAAGGTTCAAAGATTGCTGCAAAGCATTATCCTCCTTCAGAAGAGTTGGTTTTTGTTGATGAAAATTATGAAGAGGAAGTTGCCGGTGAATCGAAGAATGATTCTACCGAAGGTTCATGAAATATCTAATATAACCTTAATAAGAAAGCGTCTCACTTTTCGGGACGCTTTTTTTTGTTTAAATTTGAATGAATTGTAAACAATAAAAATGGAGATTAAAATGGCATTACTTAGCTCAAATGAAATAATGAATAAGCTGAAGAATCTTGATAACTGGAGCTTCGATAACAACCAGATACACAGTGATTATCAATTTAAAGATTTTAAGGAAGCACTCAGCTTTGTGAATAAGGTTGGAGAAGAAGCTGAGAAGATGAATCATCACCCGGATATTTTTCTTCATTCCTGGAATAAGGTTAAAATAACCGTCTCAACCCATAGTGAGGGAGGTGTAACAGAAAAAGATTTTAAGCTTGCTGCAATTATTGATAAACTTGCTAAATGATCAACAGGCTGAATTCTCTTCTTGAACTTCATAAAAAAGATCCAATGGATTCTTTTGTTACTTATGGAATTGCACTTGAATATATTTCTGCAAATGATTATCAAAAAGCGGAGGAATATTTATCACTTCTTTTAAAGAATGATCCTAAATATGTTCCTGCTTATATGCAGTTAGCAATGATAAAAGAAAAGGTAGATGATATGGAAGAAGCAAAAAGAATTTACCGTGAGGGAATTGTTGTTGCAAAAGAATTAAATGATATTAAAGCAGCAAGAGAGATGGAGGAATTCTTAAATGATCTTGAATGAAAAAATGATCCTTGAGATTTTTGAAAAATCAGGTGCGTTATTAAGAGGACATTTTCTACTTACTTCCGGTCGCCACAGCAATATATATTTCCAGTGTACAAAAGTTCTGCAGTATCCCGGTTACTCAGAAAAAATCTGCGGATTAATTTCAGATCATTTTCATTCAACTGAAATTGATACTGTAATTGCACCTGCAATTGGAGGAATTGTTGTAGGGCAGGAAGTAGCACGCCAGTTAAATAAAAGATCAATCTTTGCAGAAAGAGAAGATAAAACTCTCTCATTAAGAAGAGGTTTTACTTTAGATAAGGGTGAGAAAGTTTTAATCTGTGAGGACGTTGTAACAACAGGCGGGTCAGTGTTCGAAGTTATTGATATTGTTAAAAATCTTGGTGCTGAGATAGTTGGCGTTGGATTTATAGTTGACCGGAGTAATGGAAAAGTAAATTTCGGCTCGTCTCGGCAGAACGGAGTTCTGACGAATTTCCCGCAATTCAGCACTGTTAAACTTGATGCCATTTCTTATTCCCCGGATGAATGCACATTATGCAAAGCAGGAATTGAACTTGTTAAACCCGGCTCAAGTAAAATTAAATGATAGATATAGCAAGATTTATCTCGCTCATTAAAAAGATTTTTAAAAAATAAGCGACATAAATGTCGCTCTACAATTTGCCAATTATTTTTGATTTTCCCGAAGTGATTCCTTCGGAAAGGTGAGGTTAAAGACGGCTAAAAATCATTTATTATTATTAACTATTTGTTTAACTAATCAGTAAGTAACAAATAAAGCTGCTTTTATGAAAAAATATATTTCTCTTTTTATACTCTTTGTATTTCCTCTGTCTTTTGCACAGGTAAACTTTGATGAGTATTTTCTCAACAAATCATTGAGGATAGACTACTACCATTTTGGCAATGCTGAAAATGATTTTTATGCAATGGATGAATTAATTGAAGAACCATACTGGGGCGGTTCAAAGAAAAACCTTTTGGATATTTTTAATTACGGTGATTATATAATCAAAGTTTTTGATTCAGAGAGTAACGAACTGATCTTTTCAAAAACATATACAACTCTTTTCAGTGAATGGCAAACTGTTGATGAAGCGAAAAATACCACAAAAGGTTTTAATGAAGCAGTAGTAATTCCTTATCCTAAAAAAGAAGTGAGGATTGAATTTTACAGCAGGGATAAGAAGAATAATCCCGTTAAAAAATTTGAGTATGAAATTGATTCTGCAAATTATTTTATTAAAAAAGA
>JAUSIA010000399.1 GCA_030648225.1 Ignavibacteria bacterium
AGCAGTTTTTTTTGCATATTTTCTTAAACCAATTTTTAAGTTTAAATTGATTTATGATATGCACTCAAGCCTTGTACAGCAATTAACAAACTTTAAGTTCACAACCTCAAAATTAATTATAGGCATTTTTAAGAAGCTTGAAGATTCTTGCCTCAGATCGGCTGATGCAGTAATTACAATTTGTCCCGATCTTTATGATTATGTTAATTCACTTATTTCTAACAAATCAAAACATTTCCTTATTGAAAATTCAATCTTTGATGATGTAGTTCTGAAAAATGGTAAAGCATCGGGTGTTGAATTTTTAGAAGTAGTTGATAAAACTCTTGCACTTGAACCTAATAAGAAATTAATTGTTTATGCCGGTACACTAGAAAAATACCAGGGGATAGATATTTTAATTAATTCATTTCCTTTTGTTGTTGAAAAAGAACCGGATGCTCTTCTATTAATTATGGGTGGAAATGAAAAGCAGGTTGATTATCATAAAAATCTTGCAGAATCAAATGGAGTTAAAGATAAAATAATTTTTACGGGAAGGATACCGCAGCATCTTGTAAAAAAATATAATAAATTCGCTAAAGTTTTGGTTTCTCCAAGAAGTGAAGGCACTAACACACCTTTAAAAGTTTATGAACAAATTGCATCCGGAATCCCTTTGGTCGCAACAAATATTTATTCTCATACACAGGTTCTTAATAATGATGTTTCTTTCTTAGTGGATCCTGAACCAAAAGCATTTGCAGAAGGAATTATACAGGCATTGAAAAATGAAAATCTGAAAGAACAGAAAGTAGCGAATGCCAAAAAACTTTATGAAGTTAAATACTCCCGTGAAGTTTATTCAAAAAAATTAAAACAGTTATTTGAGTATATGAAATAATGTGCGGTATAGCCGGATTTATAAGTTTTAATGGAGCTCCATCAATTTCAGAAGACAAGCTGAAGTTTATGGTTGATACTCTCTATCATCGAGGACCGGATGAATCCGGTATGGCAATAAAGGACTGCGTTGCAATGGGAATAAGACGCTTGTCTATTATAGATCTTAGCGGAGGAAGCCAGCCTATCTACAATGAAGATGGTTCTGTGTGGACAGTTTTTAATGGGGAGATATACAATTTTAAAGATTTAAGAAAAGATTTAATATCCAAAGGACACAAATTTAAAACCAGTTCAGATACAGAAGTTATTGTACATGGTTATGAGGAATATGGAGCAGATTTCCCTAAATATCTAAATGGTATGTTTGCAATTGCTTTACATGATAGGAAGAAAAATAAACTCATTCTTGCCAGAGATCATATAGGAATTAAACCACTCTATTATTCATTTAACCAGAAGAGATTGATTTTTGGTTCTGAAATTAAGGCAATAATAGCAAGTGGTGATGTTGACAGAGAGTTAGACATTGATGCACTTGGTGAATTTATGTCCTGGGAATATGTTCCCGGTAAATCAACCTTATTAAAATCAGTAAGGAAACTTGAGCCGGGTGAACTAATTGAAATTGATCTTTCAAATCCAAAATGTGAACCAAAACCATATTGGGATATCCCAATACCTAATGGTTCAGATTTTTTGTTAAGTTCTCAAGAATGGGAAGAGAGAGTAGATTATCAAATTAAAAAGTCTGCTAGAATGCAGCTTGTCAGTGATGTTCCTCTTGGTGCATTTCTTTCAGGCGGAGTTGATTCTTCCTTAATTGTTGCAGCCATGGGTGAAGCAGAAACATTCAGCATTGGATTTGATGATCCTTCTTATAATGAATTAAAATGGGCTCGTAAAGTTGCAGATCATCTTGGTGTAAATCATAAAGATGAAATTATTAAACCTGATGTCTATCAGCTCTTTCAGCACCTGATGCACTTCCTTGATGACCCGATTGGTGATTTTTCAATCTTCCCGACTTACTTAGTTTCGCGCTTAGCAAGAAAACATGTAACTGTTGCATTAAGCGGCGATGGCGGTGATGAACTTTTTGGAGGTTATGAAACTTATTTAGCTGAAAAAAAATCACTTCAATATAAAAGAGTGCCTGCATTTCTAAGAAAGGGCTTAGTTAATCCTTTATTAAATTCTCTTCGTCCTTCAAAAAAGAAAAAAGGATTTGTTAATAAAGCTAAAAGATTTATTGAAGGTCTTGAACATCAGGAAGATTTATCTCATGCAAGATGGAGAATTTTTGTTGGGGATACTGTAAGAGATGAATTATTTACAACAGATTCTGTTAGTGGAATGACAAAACCTCCGGCTGCACATATTATTGATCTTTTTAACCGTGCGGGTAAAAGAGGACATCTGGATAAATGCTTTTATGTGGATGTTAAAAGCTACCTTTGTGATAACATTCTCACAAAGGTTGACAGGATGTCCATGGCAGTTTCCCTGGAATCACGGGTTCCATATCTCGATCCTGATGTTGTTACCCTGGCATTCCAGGTACCTGAAGAATTAAAGGTATCAAAGAATGAAACAAAAATTATTCTTAAAAAAGTTGCAAGCAAATATGTTCCTGAAGAATGCGTATATCGTCCGAAAGAAGGTT
>JAUSIA010000401.1 GCA_030648225.1 Ignavibacteria bacterium
GTTTAAACCGTGAGGCGCAAATTCCGGCAATACTCGATATGCTTCAACTTCCTTATACAGGCTCTGATCCTTTAACGCTTGCAACCTGTCTTGATAAAGCAAGAACAAAAGAAATTTTATCCTATCATAAAATTCCAAATGCAAAATTTTTACTTGTTGATAGCATTGAACAAGTAGATAATTCGGATTTCAGTTATCCTTTAATGGTTAAACCTGTTTCAGAAGGTTCAAGCAAAGGTATTTTTACTTCTTCATTTGCAAAAAATTCATCTGAGTTAAAGAGTGAGGTAAAAAGGATACTTGGTGAATACAATCAACCGGCATTGATTGAAGAATTTTTACCGGGCAGAGAATTTACAGCAGCCGTAATTGGAAATAGAAGTGAAGCTGAAGTTCTTCCAATAGTGGAAATTAAATACAATGATTTCCCCGAAGACTTTATTCCTATTTATTCTTATGAAGCAAAATGGATTTTGGACACAAAGGAAAATCCTCTTGAAGTTTTCAGCTGTCCTGCTAAAATTGAGAAAAGACTTGAAGAAAAAATTAGAAGCATTGCTTTACGAACATATAATATCCTTCGCTGCAGAGATTGGAGCCGGATTGATATAAGGCTCGATAAAAAGGGAGAACCGAATATCATCGAAGTAAATCCACTCCCGGGAATTCTTCCCAATCCTAAAGAGAATTCATGTTTCCCTAAAGCTGCAAGAGCAGCCGGACTGGATTACGACACGATGATTAACAAAGTTCTTTTTGCTGCTGCGAAGAGATATAAATTATTATGAAGACCAATAAGAAAATTCTGATTTGCTATAACTCACCTGCAAGTATTTTCCCGGTTTACAATGGTAAACCCTCAGAAGGTAATCTCCCTTTAAACGATCTTTCCGAAACAGGATTCTTACAAAACATAAGTAAAATCAAAAAATACCTTCAGAAATATTTTTCAACTGTGGAAACACTTTCCGTTGACAACAATGTTAAGAGGATTGTTAATAAGATAAATAAATTCTCACCTGATGCAATCTTTAATTTTGTCGAGTCCGTTGAGGGTATATCTTCATTTGAATACTGCTCAACCGGGCTTTTTGAACTTTTAGGGTTCCAATATACAGGTAACTCTCCATTTTGCTTAGGTAACTGCCTTAACAAGGAAAGAACAAAGAACATTCTCCGTTCATTTAAGATTAGAACTCCAAAGTCTTTAACATTTCATTTCTCCGGTAAAAAAAATAATAATGGGATTCTTAAAAAGAAATTAAATCTGAAATTTCCTGTAATCTTAAAGCTGCTTAATGAAGATGCAAGTATAGGGATATCGGAATTCTCAGTCGTTAACAATCCCGAAGAATTAAAAAAGCAATTTGATTTCTTAACTGAAACCTACAAACAGGATATTATTGCCGAAGAATATATTGATGGAAGAGAACTTAATGTTGCCGTTCTTGGAAATACAATCCTTCCGATATCTGAAATAGATTTTACCGGTTTGCCGGAAAACTTTCCGAAGATCGTTACTTATGATGGCAAGTGGATAGCGGAAAGTATTTATTATGCAAACACAAAACCGAAATGCCCCGCTGAGCTTGATAAAAAATTAAAAAAGAAAGTTATAACGATTGCCCTCGAAGCTTTTCATGCATTAAGCTGCAGGGACTATGCAAGGATAGATATAAGACTTGATAAATCCGGGAAGCCTTATGTGATTGAGGTAAATCCAAATCCTGATATCTCGGAAGATTCCGGTTTTGCAAGAGCTGCCGCAGCAAAAGGAATTAATTACTCAGAACTGCTTTATACAATAGCAAACTTAGCCATAAACAGAAGGAAGAATGATTCGCAGAGTAAAGCAAGCTGATGCAGAAAAGATTGAAAGGATTTTAAAAAAGATTTCTCAGTTTACTGAAAAAGAAATTGGTGTTGCAATGGAACTTGTAAATATTTCCGTGAATAATCAAACACAAACAGATTATAATACATTTGTGTTTGAAGAGAATGGAAAAGTTCTCGGTTATCATTGCACAGGTAAGCGACCTCTTACCGATGCTGTGTACGATTTATACTGGATAATAGCTGATCCGGAGTCAGAAATTAAAGGAATTGGCACAGAATTGGTTAAACATGCTGAACATTTTGTAAAAGAAAAAGGTGCAAGGTGGCTTCTTGCAGAAACTTCATCTAAAGAAAGCTACAGCAAAACAAGAAATTTTTATTTGAGAAATAGTTTCTCAATCGTTGCCGAGATAAATGACTTTTACTCGGCTGGCGACAACCTGATTGTTTTTGGGAAATATTTTAAGTAAAACAAACAAAAGGTTAGTCATGGAACTGTGGCAGCAGATGATAAGAGACAGCATACATACTGTCGATCAGCTTGTGGAAAAATTCAATATAGACCGGAAAATAGCAGAAGACCTTGATGAATTTTTCCAGGCAAGGATCAACCCGTATTACTTCAGCTTAATCCGTTACCCGGGTGATCCGATTTGGCTGCAATGTGTACCCGATAAAGCTGAACTGGAAGACTTTGATGCAGAAGAAGATCCTTTAATGGAAGATGCAATGAGTCCTGTTCCAAATATTACTCGCCGCTATCCGGACAGAGCTCTCTTTCTTGTTACAAGCCAGTGCGGTCTTTACTGCCGCTTCTGTACAAGGAAAAGAAAAGTCGGCAATTATGAAAAGATCTCTATGAAAGGTCTCGAAAGTGCTTTTGAATATTTAGAGCAGCACTCAGAGATAAGAGACGTTATTCTTTCAGGTGGTGACCCTCTTATGCTTACAGACGTAATGCTTGAGAAGATTCTCAAAAGATTAAGAGAAATTCCTCACATTGAAATTATAAGGCTTGGAACAAAAATGCCTTGTGTACTTCCGCAAAGAGTTACAGAAAACCTCTGTGAAATGATTAAGAAATATCATCCAATTTATGTAAACACACACTTCAATCATCCCTGGGAGATAACACCTGAAAGCAGCAAAGCCTGTGAGATGCTTGCAAATGCCGGATGCCCTGTTGGTAACCAAATGGTTTTGATGAAAGGAGTGAATGATGATCCTGCAATTGTAAAAGAACTGATGCAGAAGTTATTGAAGATAAGAGTACGCCCATATTATATGTATATGGCAGATGAAACCAAAGGTGCAAACCATTTCCGTACTTCAATTGAAACTGGATTAAACATAATTGAAAACCTGCGCGGACATACAAGCGGACTTGCAATTCCTCATTTTGTAATTGATGCACCGGGCGGAGGCGGAAAGATACCTATTCTTCCCAATTATGTTCTTCATCATGATGAAGACAGGATTGTTCTCAGGAATTATCAGCATAAATCTTATGCTTATAAGAATTATAAGGATAAGCTCAATCCTCCCAAACCTGAGAAGGAAAAGAAAATCGCTGCTATTAAGAAGACAGGTACTAACGGAAAGAACGGGAACGGTAAATCAAAACTAAAAGTTATTGATTTTACCAAGATTGAACTTCCTGTTTTGCAGTTAGAAGAAGTAGAGAATTAACCCATCCCCTAATAGTTATCGAAAAACTTATTTCTGTCATGCCGGACTTGATCCGGCATCTCTTTTTGTAGAGATGCCTCGCTGAGGCGTCTTTTAAGTTAATATAAACCTTCTTGCGATACTATCTCCACCATATCTTCTTCAAGACTCTGGTTCGGCATCTCAACAATTCTTCCTAACTCAGAATTATCTCTGTAGAAAATAATTGTGGGAACTAAATCTATTGCAAGACCTTCAATCTCATCGCCTTCTGTTTTTTTGTCTTCATTTACAGCAATGAGAGTTATCTCTTCTGTTGGATAATTTATCTCATCTAGTATTTTATAAAGATGCGGCACGTGAATTCTGCTGTCATCGCACCAGCTTCCCATAACCAATATTATCTCAACATCTTTCATCTTATCTCTTAAAATTTCAATTACAGAAGAGTCAGGTTCATAGTTTTCATATTCAGGATCAAACCACCATGCAAAAGATGAATCGTTAAAAGCGTCCCGCGTACAATAGCCAATAAGCATGGGTTCTGAGTTTTCATCTTTTATAATTTTATTTTTATCCTGTGAAAGGATATTAATTGAAAACAGCAACACCAGCAGCAGAAAATATTTCACTTACTCTCCTTTTCAAGGTTCTTCCTTAAATCAATTCCCCATAAAAGCTTATTCCTCAGTGTTTCAAAATAACTTGTGAAAGATGTATGGACAAGCTTGAGTGGCCTTTTGCTTTTTGTAATTTTTATTTCAAGCGGAGGAGCGAAAGCAAATACTCTCTGCCCATCGCAGTTAACATGCACTTCTTTATGAAATGATTCAGCTTTGATTACAATTTCCTGAGTGCTTGGAAGAACAAGTGGTCTTATTGATAAGCTGTGAGGTGAAACCGGGGAAAGAGTTATTACATCTGTTTTGGGACTTACAATAGGTCCTCCCACAGAAATTGAATAACCGGTAGAACCTGTTGGTGTCGCTATTATCAAACCGTCGGCAGCAAAGGTTGTTACATATTCTCCATTTACTGTAATTGTCAGTTCAATCATCTTAGGCCAGCCGCCCTTATCAATTACAATATCATTTATAGCATA
>JAUSIA010000405.1 GCA_030648225.1 Ignavibacteria bacterium
CCAGCAGATTATCTCAGTCCGAATTTCTATAAGATTGAATTAACTCCAGAGGAAATTGCCGCTATAAATGCAGCACTTAAGAATAATAATAGTAAATGTTTTTATGGAGATTATGAGATTATTGTAGAACCAGGAAGTGCAGTTTCCCCTTATACCATAGAAGTGAAAATTGATATGCTTTATAATATAGATGCTAATTTGTAAAATTAAGTTTACCGAATTAATCCTTACGGAGTATTACTTCGTAAGGATTTTTTATTTTAAACCACCTTTTAAGTAAATAAATATCAATATAAATTCTTTAGATTCTTTTGTATTTTGAGTTAAGCTTAAATTAAAGATTAAGGTTCGTTTAATTGAAAGATTCAGCTCTATATATTCATATCCCTTTTTGCGATCATAAATGTATCTATTGTGATTTCTATTCAATAATAACAACCGATAACATTAATCCTTTTCTTATCTCCATTAAAAAAGAAATAAATTTTTATTCTGAGATTTACTCTAACGACAGATATTTTACTTCTATTTATTTTGGGGGAGGGACACCTTCACTTATGGAAGCAGGATATATTGAAGAGATAATTAATCATCTGAAGGCAAAATTTTCTGTAAGTGAAGATGCTGAAATAACTCTTGAAACAAACCCCGGGACTGTAAATGAACAAAAGTTAAAATCTTTTCTTAAAGCAGGAATAAACAGAATAAGTATTGGTATTCAGTCTTTTAATGATGATGAATTAAAATTTTTAACAAGGATACACAACAGTGAAACAGCAATTAAAACAATTCTTAATGCTCAAGATGCAGGTTTTGAAAATATAAGTGCCGATCTGATTTTTAATCTTCCGGGACAAACTAAAGATAAATGGCTGGATAATCTGAAAACTATAACTCGGCTTCCGGTTAAACATATATCTGCTTACAGTCTTATTCTTGAAAGAGGAACGATACTTAACAAGATGGTTCTTGATGGAAAAATAAAAATGCAGAATGATGATTATGATGCTGAACTATATGAGTTAACGATGGATCTTATGGAATCAAATGGATTCTATCAGTATGAGGTCTCAAACTTTGCAAAACCAGGTTTTGAGTGTATTCATAATAAAGCTTATTGGGAATATAGGGATTATCTTAGTTTTGGCCCCTCTGCTCATTCTTTTGTAGATGGAAAGAGATGGTGGAATTTCTCAAGCTTAAAACGATATATAAGTGAAATAGAAAATAACAATTGTGCTGCTGCCTGTTCGGAAATCATAAACCAGGTACAAATGTTTGATGAATATGTTATGCTTGCTTTAAGAAGCAGAGGGTTAGACATTACTGATTTGAAAAGCAGGTTTGGAGAAAAATGGATTAAGAGCAAACAAAAATATTTTTCTCAGCTTCAGCAAAATAATCTTATTGCATTAAGAGAAAATAAAATCCAGCTTACAAAAAATGGTTATTCTCTGTGTGATGAAATTTTATCTAACATTCTATAGTATCCAACCCGAGAAGACTCTTAAAGTTTAATAATCTCAGAATAGTACAACTAAGCATATTTTAATCTTATAAATACTTAATTTTTATTGGGGAATTAAAATTGAAAATCTTAATTTGCTATTTACTTATTGGTGTGTTAATGAAAAAATATTTTAACAAACTCAGGGGTTAAAACGAATGAAAATTTTATTTTACTTACTTTCGTCGCTTATATTTTTTTCCTCTTTATACTCTCAGAATTATAAACAAGTAAAAATTTATTCCGATAATAAAGAGGATATTGCACGAATAGCAAACCTTGGAATAGATTTAGAACATTCTGAATACACAAAAGATAATGCAATAATAGTTTTTCTCAGCGATGCTGAATTTTCAATACTTCAAACTTCAGGTTATAATTATGAAGTTATTATTGAGGACTGGTTTGAATATTATAATAATCGGCCTCAACTGACAGAAAATGAAAAAAGAACTTTTATTAAACAAAGTGCCGATGAATTTCGTGTTACAGGTTTCGGCTTTGGTTCAATGGGGGGTTATTATACATTAGCTGAAGTAACTGCAGAACTTGATACTATGAGAATGCTTTTCCCAAATCTTGTAACTGAAAAACAATCTATTGGCAATACAATAGAAAACCGCCCGATGTATATGGTTAAAATATCAGACAATCCTGAGGTAAGTGAAAATGAACCAAGGATTTTATACACGGCACTTCATCATGCAAGGGAACCTGAAAGTATGATGCAGATGATTTACTTTATGTATTATCTGCTCGAGAATTATAATTCGGATCCGTCAGTTCAGTATCTTGTTAATAACAGGGAGTTATATTTTATCCCGGTAGTTAATCCTGATGGTTATGAATTTAACCGCCAAACTGATCCTAACGGAGGAGGGTTCTGGAGAAAGAATAGAAGAAATAATGGCGGTGGATCTTTTGGAGTTGATCTAAACAGGAATTATGGACCTATGGCTTATTGGAATGCTCCTAATGGAGGATCAAGCACGAGCCCAGGCAGCGATACTTACAGAGGTACTGCACCGTTTTCAGAACCTGAGACAAACAACATTAAAAATTTCATTGCCGGTAAAGGAATAAAAAATACACTAAACTATCATACTTATGGCAGCTACCTGATTTATCCTTATGGTGCATTGGAAATGGAAACACCTGATTCATTAATCTTCAGGGAATTTGCCGGTGATATGACTTCCTATAACGGCTACACAGCCGGAACTGATCAGCAGACTGTAGGATATTCAACAAGAGGGAACAGTGATGATTATTATTATGATGGTGATATTCCTCTTAACGGCGGAAAAATATTTGCGATGACACCCGAGGTAGGTAATTCATCAGATGGATTCTGGCCTCCGCAGAACAGGATTTTTCCTCTTGCTCAGGAAAATCTTCTGCCTAATTTATATTATGCCTGGGTAGCCGGTGAATATATCTCTCTTGAAAATGCAAACTTTCAGCAGCAATACTTTTTACCTGGAGATCTGGTTGAATTCTTTCCTTCATTAAAAAATAAAGGATTATCTTCAGCATACAATATTTTAGTTGAGTTAAGCTCATTAAGTTCTTATGCTACTGTTAATGTAAACTCTGCAGTTGTTGATTCAATACCATCAAGAGAATCTGTTTTGCTCCAAACACCATTATCTTTTTCTATTTCTTCCGTTGCACCGGTAGAGGAAAGAATTAAGTTACTTTTAACCACAAAAACAAATGGTGTTAAGATGTCGGATGATACATTAAGCATCATCATTGGAGTTCCCAATTATGTTTTTGTTGATACAACTAATGATCCTCTAAATCTTTGGACCGTAACAAGTACACCTGCAAATCCAAAATGGGAAGCAACGACTTTATCTTATTATTCATCCCCAACATCATATACCGACAGCAAAACTGGTAATTACAGTAATAATGCTACTGTTACAATGACACTAACAAATTCAATAAATCTTTCTTCTTTTCAAAATCCTCTCTTAAGATTCTGGACAAAATATGATATTGAAAGTAACTGGGATTATGGACAGGTAGAAATATCTTTAAATAATGGATCAACATGGATTCCTCTTGAAGGAGAATATACTCAGCCAGGTACAGGAAGTTTTCAACCGAACGGACAACCTGTTTATGATGGTTCTCAATCTGATTGGGTACTTGAGGAGATAAGCCTTGCAAATTACACATCTAACCAGGTGAAAATAAGATTTGAACTTAAAACTGATGGATCATCTACAAGAGATGGCTGGTATCTTGATGATATTGGAATTATTGTTTACAGCATTGTTCCGGTTGAGCTAACTTCATTTACTGCAAATCTTTCAGGTCATAAGGTTCTTTTAAACTGGTCTACAGCAACAGAACTGAATAATTATGGCTTTGAGATTGAGAAAGCAACTGGTAAGAATATTGACGAGCTACAATATATTACAATTGGTTTTGTTAATGGGAAAGGCAGCAGTGAAGAGATATCAGACTATTCTTTTATTGATAAATCTCCTCTTACCGGAAAATCTTATTACAGGTTAAAACAGATTGACTATGACGGCAGCTTTAAATATTCCGATCTTGTTTCAGTAGAATATTCCGGAGTTACCGAATATGAACTTTCTCAAAATTATCCAAACCCATTTAATCCAAAGACAGTAATTAATTATTCTATCCCAAAATCAGGTAATGTTTCTTTAAAGGTTTATAACATACTTGGAGTTGAAGTTGCTGAGTTTGTAAATGAATATAAAGAAGCAGGCAAACATTCAGTTGAATTTTCCACGGAATCAATAAAAGGAGAAATAGGCTCGGGTGTTTATTTCTATACCATTAAAGCAAATGATTTTATTCAGACACGGAAGATGATTGTAATTAAATGAATTGAGCTTTATACTAACCCAATTTCTTTAAGAAATTGGGTTATTTAAAATCATTCACCAATGTGGATTATTCCTTAAATATATTTTTTTATTTAGCATAGGCATTAGCTCACTTAAAGAATTGATATAAAAATCTGCTTTTTCCTTTAAGAGTTTTTCTTTTTCCCTGTAACCATAACTAACAGCACACGTAAAGGATCCGGCTCTTTTACCGCAAGTTATATCTAATTCTGTATCTCCCACAATTAATGTTTCTTCAGCTTTTACTTTTAATGTTTTGCAGATTTCCATTAACGGTTCAGGGTTTGGTTTAACCGGCATATCAATTCTTCTTCCCATAATCAGATCAAAATAACCGGATAGATTAAAATGCTTAATTATTTTCTCCGCCTGGTCCTGTCCTTTTGTGGTAAGGAGAGAAATAAAAATTTTTTTTTGTTTTAGTTCAGCTAAGGTTTCTTCTACAAAAGGGTATAACTCTGACTGGTTAATAAAGTCAAAATAGTTTTGCTTATAAATACTTATAAAATGTTCAATATCTGCAACATCAATTTTTAACTCCTTAAAGATATCCGAAAAGTGATGTCCTATTCTTATTCTTAAATCATTCTCTCTCAATGAATTCCCAATATTTAACTGCTTCAATGTTTTCAGAGTTGCATTAAGAATGGTATCGAAGGAATTAACAAGAGTTCCATCTAAATCAAAGCAGATATGCTTAATCGGTATTTTCTTCCTCATCATTTTCTGTTTTTGCGGAAATATTACAATGCTCGCCTCTGCAGCATTCATCAATGTTAATCCTGCAAAAAGCACATTGACCGTGTCCGTGAACCCAAATAATTTCAGTGAGTCGGCTGCACCAGGGGCAGATAGTTTGTAATTTCTGCACTTTGATTCTATTAATTCTTAAAAATTTACTTCCAAAGATAATTTTTTTATTGCTTTAATTATTTCAAAAGACTAATATACGACGGTATTTTTTGTCTTTTATTAACGACAATTTCATTTTTTCTTTTGTCACAGTATAACGACAAAAATTTTTTAGTAGTTTTTTTCTTTAGTTAGTGATTTTCAATTAAGTATATCCTTGGTACGGTTTTCGTTACTAAAATAAAACTTTAAATAAAACATTTAAACATTTAGGAGCTCTAACATGAAAAAACTTATTTTCACTTTTTCTTTTCTTTCCCTGTTTGTGTTTGGTTTCCAGAATTATTCCAACGCACAATCAGAACCTGTTTTATATTTCTGTGAGAAATATGGCGATGATGGTGAAGTAAATGTCAGTGACAGATTTACCACCGGGTATTTAACAGTTATGGTAAAGTGTGATTATGCACTCGATCTTGAAGATGTTTCAATCCAGTTCGATAAATGGAATACCCGTGAACGTAAGTTTGAATATTATAAGAAATTCGATTACGTTGTTGAACCTGATATGAAGTTTATCTTCTTCGCGAAGAATGACGAGAGTGATCTTAAATTTGAAGAAACCGGTTTCTACAGAGTATTCCTGCTTGACGATAGAGAGAAAACAGTTGCAAGTGCTTTGATTGAAATCATAGATTAATAGATTTCAACAAGAATTTTAAGAGCGGTATAGATTTTATACCGCTTTTTTTATTTTAAATAGAATGACTCATCAAAATATATAATCTCTATTTTCTTTAAATTTACGTTAGATAAAAAGAAAAAGAATTTATGAACAAATATTATGATATAATAATTGTGGGCGGGGGTCCAATAGGTTTAACCTGCGGCATTGAAGCAGTTAAGAGAAAACTTAGTTACCTGATTATTGAAAAAGGATGTTTAGTCAATTCAGTCTTTAATTATCCGGCTAACATGACTTTCTTTTCAACATCCGAAAGATTAGAAATAGGCGATGTGCCTTTTGTTTCTCATGGAGATAAACCAACACGACGTGAAGCCCTTGAATATTACAGGAGAGTGAAATCATCCTGGAGTCTTGCTGTTAAAACTTATGAAATTGTACATGAAATAAGAGATGCAGATACAGGTTTTCTTGTTAAAACAAATAAAGATAATTACAACTGCAGGAATATTATTATTGCAACAGGTTATTATGATAATCCGAACCTTCTTAATGTACCCGGAGAAGATCTTCCTAAGGTAAAACATT
>JAUSIA010000414.1 GCA_030648225.1 Ignavibacteria bacterium
CAAATGCAACCGCTGTTGATATGTTGAATGTTCCTGAATTATCTCCACCGGTTCCGCAAACATCAATAACATTATTTCCTGAAGAATTAATCTTTATACAGTTATCTCGCATTGCTTTTGCAAATCCCGCTACCTCTTCAGGTGATTCCCCTTTAGCTTTAAGAGCAATTAAAAATCCTGCAAGGTTTGAATTATCCACATTCCCGCTCATTACCTGGTTCATAGCTTGATAGGATTCTTCAATTGTTAAATCCTCTTTGTCAAGAAGTTTTTCTATATAATTTTTCATAGCTGCAGCCAGTTTTTAATTATGTTATATCCTTCATTTGTTAGGATTGATTCAGGATGAAACTGGATTCCTTCAATTGGAAATTCTTTATGTCTTAATCCCATTATTATACCTTCAGAAGTTTCAGCAGAGATTTCAAGTGAGTCAGGAAGAGTTTCTCTTTCAACAATCAAAGAATGATAACGTGTTGCTTCAAACTCCTGCGGGATCTCTTTAAAGATTGTTTTACCATCATGTTTTATTAAAGAAATTTTTCCATGCATAAGAACTGCAGCTTTAACAACCTTTCCGCCAAATACATTTGCTATTGCCTGATGTCCGAGACAAACTCCCAGGAGAGGAATTTCTTTCCCAAATTTTTCTGTGGCAGTTAAAGTGATCTTTGAATCTTCCGGTCTACCCGGACCAGGAGAAATTAAAATCTTATCGGGTTTCAAATCTGCTATTTCGCTTTCAGTTATTTCATCATTTCTTTTTACAATTAATTCATGATTAAACCGTCCAAGAAGCTGAACAAGGTTATATGTGAATGAATCATAGTTATCAATTACCAGTATCTTCATCTATAACCTCTGCATATTTTAATGCGTTAATCATAACTGCGGATTTATTCTTTATTTCTTTTGCTTCAAGTTCCGGTTTACTATCTGCAACAATTCCGGCACCTGCCTGCCAGTAAATTTTATTTCCTTTTGAAAAAAGAGTTCTTATTGCAATGCACATATCAAGATTGCCTGAAAAATCAAAATATCCTACTGAACCAGCATAAACATTTCTCTCAAGCTTTTCATAATCATCTATTAATTGAATTGCCCTGATTTTTGGCGCACCGGTTACAGTACCGGCAGGGAAGCAGGACATCAAAGCATCTATCGAATCCTTGTTATCATCTAATTTTCCTTCCACTTTTGAAACCATATGCATAACGTGTGAGTAGCGGTGAACTTTCATATTCTCTGTTACTTTTACTGTACCATATTTGCATACTCTTCCAAGGTCATTTCTTCCAAGGTCGAGCAGCATAGTATGTTCAGCAAGTTCTTTAGGATCATTGATCAGATTTTCTTCAAGCTGTTTATCTTCATCAGAATTTTTTCCTCTTCTTCTCGTTCCTGCAATTGGCAATACAGTTGCTTTCTTGTTTTTAACTTTCAGGAGATCTTCTGGTGAAGTTCCTGCAATCATCATCTCATCTCCGAATTCCAGGTAATACATATAAGGAGATGGATTTATTATTCTCAGCGCACGGTAAACATTAAACATATCTCCGGTATAATTGGCAGAAAATCTTTTTGACAGAACAATCTGGAAAATATCACCTTCAACAATATTGTGTTTTCCTGATTCAACCTGTTTAAAGAATTCATCTTTATTAAAATCTGGATTGATATTATTTGAAAGTTTGAAATCTGATTTGAAGGATAAAGGTTTTTTCAAATACTCTTTGAGTCTTTTAATCTGATCTTTAGCCTGCTGGTAAGAAAGTTCTATGTCTTTATTTTCTGTCAGGTCAGCGTTTGAAATAATAATTATCTGGTGTTTATAATGATCGAATGCAAGTATAGTTTTGTAAATACCAAAGATTGAATCTGGTGAATTGAAAGGCTCCGTATTGAATTTAATTACTCTCTCAATGAGAGAAATGTTTTCATATCCTAAAAATCCAACAAGCCCTCCGTCAAAATCGGGTAATTCATCTAATCTTGGCTGCTTATATTTTTTTATCTCTTTACGAAGATATTCAAATATTGATTGTTCAATTTCTTTGGAATATCCGTTCAAGCTTTCTTTCAGCTTTAATCCTTTGTTAGAAAAAATAGTTTCCGGTTCAGCACCTATAAAAGAATATCTTGCCATACCAGTTTTTGTCCCCTCAACAGATTCGAGGAGGAAATTATATCTGCTCATCTCTCTTATTTTCAAATAAGCGAGAACAGGAGTTAGCAAGTCCGCTGTTAAAATTTCATAAACAGGAATCAGGTTATAATCTTTAGCTAACTCTTTAAATTGTTCAAAGTTCATATTCATTTAGCATTTTGACCTCACCCCTAACCCCTCTCCTTAGCTCGCCTCGCTTCGCTTGTCGAAGCGGGTAAGGAGAGGGGAAAAATAAGGTGGGGTATATAACAAAAAACCCTTCCCAGTGTTCTGAGAAGGGTTTTACATTTTAATATTTTCTCTAGTTCACTGAGTCATTTTAAAAATATTTAGCCACCACCAAGCCCACAGGTTGGTAATATAAGTGATGTAATATGACTCAGATTTAGTTTTCATAATTGATAATGCAAATATAAAACAGAATATTATTTAATCAATACCTGATCATAATATTATTAAGAACAAAGGAGTTTTCTTCCTTCATTGACTTTATGCAAGGTTTTAGTTAAAATTCCTGTCAAATTCAAAGGATGAATTATGAAAAAGCTGTTTTTGATATTGGTTATAGGATTTTATGCTGGGGCTTTTGCTCAATATAAGGATCCGGGCTTCCCAACTGAAAGCGTTAAGGACGGAATAATCGATCCATCTTATTCATCCGGCAATTTGTTTGGATTCCTGAATTCTGAAAATTTCCATATGAACCATCAGTTCAGTATGTCGTATTCTTCGTTTGGTAATAATGGTATTGCACTTGGTGTTTACACAAATAGTATGCTTTATAATTTTTCTGATAATTTAAATATTCAGGCAGACTTAAGCCTGGTTAATTCCCCGTACAGCACTTTAGGTCAGGATTTTCAGAATAATCTTAACGGCATTTATCTGAGCAGGGCAGCAGTTAATTATAAACCCTGGAAAGATGTTGCAATCTCTTTGCAGTATAGACAGCTTCCATATTATTTCCCATACTCCGGGTATTATGGAAATTCTTTGTATAACAGGTTAGGTTATTATGATCCTTTTTTTGGATATTGATAGCATGAATAAGTCTGCAGGTGAACAGAAGTAAGTGAAGGAAAAAAGTCCATCCGATTTACATTCCGTTAAAAAGAAATCCGGTTCTACAACAAATATTTTTCTTAATATAATTATTGTTCTTCTTGCAGGACTTATAATTTTCCTGTCTTATTCTCTCTTTACAAAAATTTCTGCGTTAACATCTGATGAAGATGAAGCAGGTTTGAATAAAACCTCACGGATCATTCAGCTTGAAGTTTTGAACGGATGTGGAATAAGCGGGGTAGCAGAGAAGCTTACAAATTATTTAAGACAAAAAGATTTTGATGTTGTTCAGGTAGGTAATTATGCTTCATTTGATATTGACAACACTCTTGTTGTTGACAGAACAGGAAATAAAAATAACGCATTAAAAGTTGCTGAGGCACTTGGTATAGATTCTAAAAATGTCATTCAACAAATAAATAATGATTACTTTCTTGACGTATCTTTAATTATCGGGAAAGACTTCAATCGTTTAAAACCATTTAACTAAGAGGAATTATTGGATTCAAATACACTCGCAAATAACATAGCCGAATTAATTTTTAATAAAAAAGGATACAATGTAAGAATAATTGATCTGAGAGAGCTTGTTTCTTTTACTGATTATTTCGTTATCTGCTCTGCTGATTCTGACACTCAGGTAAAAGCTATTGCTGATGAGGTTGATAAATCTCTTAGAGATGAAGGACTTAAATGCTGGCATAAAGAAGGCTACAGGGCATTGAGCTGGGTTCTTCTTGATTATGTTGATGTTGTTGTTCATGTTTTTAAAA
>JAUSIA010000143.1 GCA_030648225.1 Ignavibacteria bacterium
CAGCCTTACAGGAAAAGTATAATATAATCTCACTTCCATCATCTGTTTATTTTGTTACATCTGTACCAATAAAAATATCACCGGAAATCTTTTTAGGGATTTCATTACTTACTTTTTTACTTTGTCTTTTGATAAGTATAATTCCAAGTTATGTTGCATCAAGAATTCAACCCATTGCATCAATAAGGTTTAGATAATGTCTTTCGAATCATTTGTTGCAAAAAGATATCTTGTCTCAAAGCATAAAATTAATTTTATTACAATTATTTCTATAATTTCTATTATAGGAATTACAATTGGCGTTGCTGCCTTAATAATTGTTCTATCAGTCTTTAACGGATTCGGGAGTTTAGTTACATCTTTTTTAATGAATTTTGAACCACACCTCAGAGTTGAAATGATTTCGCCTGAAGCAAACCGGGTAAATCTTGAAAAAGTTTTACATTCAACCCAGGAAATAAAAGATTACTCCCCTTTTGTAAGCGGTAAAGTTTTAGTTTATAACTCAAGCCTTACGAGTGCAGTTACTTTAAAAGGAATAGATGAACAAGATGCAGATGACATTTACGGAATTAATAAAAGTATTTTATTCGGTAAGTTTGATTTAAGCAGCAAAGGAAATTTTCCAAAAGCAATTATAGGATTACAGCTTGCAGACCATCTTCAAACTTTAACCGGCGATACAATTACAATAATTTCCCCGGCAGGAGTTGAACGGGCACTTACACAATTTACTATGCCTAATACAAAAAGATTTATTGTTGCAGGGATTTATAGTTCAGATAATAATGATTATGATGCTTCTTATATTTTTTCTTCATTAAAAGAATGCCAGGGTCTTCTGGGATACGATAAAACAATCCAGGGATTTGAAGTAAAACTAAATGATATTGATGAATCATTCGATGTAAAGGAAAAACTCTCTTCTGAACTTGACAAGAATTTATACAGCATCAATACATGGTATGACTTTCATAAAGATTTATATTCTGTTATGCAGATTGAAAGATGGACTGCTTACATCATACTTTCTTTAATTATAGCAGTAGCAACCTTTAATATTCTTGGTTCACTCTCTATGTCTGTAATTGAAAAGAAGAGAGATATAGGTATTTTAAGATCAATGGGTGCCGGAGAAAAATCTATACTAAAGATTTTTATGTTTGAAGGATTGCTTATTGGTGTAATAGGAACGCTTGCAGGAATTTTTATTGGTTACTTAGTCTGTTATCTTCAGTTGAAATTTAATATTTACCCTCTTGATCCGACTCAATACAAAATTGATTCTTTACCTGTTGAGCTAAGGTTTTCTGATTTCTTTTATATTTCAGGAGCCTCTATGCTTCTTTCTTTCCTTGCATCACTTTATCCCGCAAAGAAAGCTGTAAAAGTAAATATTGTTAAATCAATTAAATGGGAATAGGTGGAAGAGTAAGCAGTATGCAATATGCAGTTGGAAAGAAAACAATAATAGTATTAAAATAACTAAATAAATTTCATGAGCAATCCGGTAATTCTTAAAGCAAAAAATATTTATAAAGCTTTCCAAACAGTTAAGAATGTTAGACTTGAAATTCTTAATTCTGTCTCAATTGAAATTGAAGAAAATAAAATTTCAGTAATTATCGGTGCTTCAGGTGCGGGGAAAAGCACCCTTCTTCATATAATCGGTGGGCTTGATAAGCCTGACTCAGGTGAAGTTATTTTTAATGAAACAAACATTCATAAACTTTCAGATGACAAGCTTGCCCGTTTCAGAAATAACAACGTTGGTTTTGTTTTTCAATTCCATCATCTTCTTCCGGAATTTACTGCTCTGGAAAATATTATGATACCTCAAATGATAAATGGAATTTCCGAGAAGAAAGCATCTGAAAAAGCCAAAGAATTATTGAATGAGACAGGATTATATGACAGAGCCAATCATAAACCGGCAGAATTATCCGGAGGTGAGCAGCAAAGAGTTGCTGTAGCAAGAGCTTTGGCAAACGATCCACAATTAATTCTTGCTGATGAACCAACCGGAAACCTGGATTCTCAAAACAGCATCATTCTTCAGGAGCTTTTTAAAAACCTGAAGAACAAACTAAATAAAACTTTCGTGATTGTTACACACAACCAGGAGTTGATCTCCTTAGCTGATAATTTGTATGAAATGAAAGATGGTATTATTCATAAAAAATAACCAAAGCATATCTGGAATAATGGAGTGTTGGAATGTTGGAGTATTGGAGTCATATAATGTTATCCCACAGATACTGAACTATCCATTTTTCCACTATTCCATTACTCCACTATTCCTTTATTCCCTTATTTTCTTTTACTATTTTCCTGTAAAAATTCAAACAACAGCCTAACTCCAAACCCAGTCATATACTTTTTAGTATAGTTATTACTACTGTTTAACATTGATGGACCCGCTATATCCAGATGAACCCATGGAATTTTGCTATCTACAAAGTTCTCCAGGAACTTAGCCGCAGTAATTGCTCCCCCCCATTTGCCGCCAACATTTTTAACATCTGCAACATCACTTTTATTTTGAGTATGATAATCATCCCACATTGGTAATGGCCATAAACGATCGTAAGTTTTTAATCCAAGTTTGAATAATGTATCTGAAAGCTTTTGGTCTTTAGTAAACAAGCCCGCAACAAATTCTCCCAGTGCAACAACACAAGCCCCTGTTAATGTTGCCAGATCAATTATAACATCCGGTTTTTGTTGAGAAGCATAGTGCAACGCATCAGAAAGTATCATTCTTCCTTCCGCATCTGTATTATCAACTTCAATAGTTTTTCCTGATGATGTTTTTACAATATCTCCCGGTCTCAT
>JAUSIA010000450.1 GCA_030648225.1 Ignavibacteria bacterium
GATGTTACATTATAAATCTTAAAGAAATCTTCTAGGACATAATAAACCTGGTTAGATGAATAATAACCTCTTTTTCCATTTGATAAGCTCAGGTAAGTTTGAGATGCAAGATAACCAGAAAGAGCAGATACATTTCCCTCAGAAATTGCTGACTCTATATTGTTAAAAATATTCTGTTTAACAGCTACGTTTTTGCTTGAATCAAATTTGTTTAAATAATTTTTTTCCTGGGCAGAAACTGATCCCAGAAAAATTACAAGAAGAAATAAATTATATATTATCAAATCTTTAATCATCTCTGCAAAACATTTCAAATTTAATCAATAATTAAGAGTAAATCTATTAGTCCAGAGTTTGTGAAAATTTGTTTTTTAATTGCCACGAGCTTTAGCTCGTGGATAAAAACTAAAAAGAAACTAAGGCTTTAGCCACAGATAATTAAGAATGGTGGCTAAAGCCAAATATTTTTAGTTATTTAAACCCCGACATAAATGTCGGGGTTATTCATTAGAAATAATTTAGTTGAGTACTCACTAAAAATTTTTGAATTTTCGTTTTGTTTTTCATTCATGGTTACTAACATTCTGTGTCAGCTTTTTCTTCCCTGTTAAAGGTCCTCTTTCTGTTCCTTTATTTCTTGGTTTAAGTTGATTATTGCCTTCAACAAGCTGGTAAGCCCAGTCAAAAACTATCCTGTCATTTGTTATACTTTTTACCCTGATCTTTGCAAAGTGGTTATCCCATGTCCATATTACATAAGTATGTCCAACTTCTGCAACTTCATATTTATCTGGTGCCCAGCCTGAAGCTGGAGCAAAAGGAATATCATAAATATCAATTGTTGGTCCCATATCCTGTATATCCGAATCATCCCAAACATTCAGATAATATTCTCCTTCAAATAGTTCAAAGAATAGATCTGATTCAAGATCATCATAAGGAACAACCAAATACTCGGAAAAAGCATATCCTGAATTTTCAGGGAATCTACGGAAATCAAAAATAGACTGGTTAAAACCTTCAGGTATTGGGGTTGCATAAATAACATCAAAGCTTAATTCGCTTTCATTTCCATTATAATCATAAGCTGTAACAGAATAATAATAAGTAACGCCATTTTCAACTTCCCTGTCAATAAAGTAGTTTGTCTCCGAAGAGCCAATCAACTCATATCTTCCATCGTATTCAAAACTATAGTAAACATTATAACCTGCAAGATCGGATTCACGATTTTCATTCCAATAAAGATCAACCCGGTTATCTCCATTAACAACAACAATTCCACTTGGTTCTGCTGGTGGATTATAATCATAATATTGGTCATCAGAGTCATATATATCGCAGGAAGCAAGAAATGCTGAAGCAATTAAAACTAAAATATATTTGGATAACTTTTTCATTTGAGTCCTTAGTTTTTATTTTAAGTTACCCAAAGAAAATGCCACCAATTTATAGTTGTTTTCTTTCTTTATTAAAGATTTTCTAAAGATTCGGTGTACAGATTCTTATACAGAGTGTATAGAAAGATTATCCGGTTTTGGAATAATGGAGTGTTGAAATGGTGGAATATTGGAATGTTGCTTTACTCATTACTCCTCTACTCCATTATTCCATTACTCCCCTTTGCCTTACCCATTTGTCATTTCGAATCCTGCTTTAGCGGGATGATAAATCTCCTTCTTACCTTATTCTAACATTTAATAATTTTCCCTATTAAATATTTTCTTGCTAAAATCAGGGGGATTTTATACGTTTATTAAACCTTTTTTGGGTTTACATCCTTTTGGGTACCAAATTGAGTAAATTAAATCCAGTTACAAATCCTCCTGTTGCTTCAGGCAAAATATTATTCCAGGATATTAAATGACTCCCGAACAACTTGCCCGACAAAAAATTGATAAGAAGCTTATTCAAGCAGGATGGCTTGTCCAGGATTACAATCACTTTAATCCTTCTGCCGGTTTAGGTATTGCTGTCTGTGAATATCCCGTTGAAACAGGAAAGGTTGACTATCTTCTTTTTATTGATCGTAAACCTATCGGAGTAATCGAAGCAAAGAAAGAGGGAGTAACTTTAAGCGGCGTCCATGAACAAACTGTTCGCTATGCTGATGGAAAACTGAAACACATTATCAATAAAGAAACAATTCCTTTCCGATATGAATCAACCGGAGTTGAAACTTACTTTACTGATACCCGCGATCCTTTTCCAAGACAAAGAGAGATATTTCATTTTCATAAACCTGAAACACTTGAGGAATTAAATAAACAAGAAGATAGCTTAAGAAAAAGACTTCAATCTTTACCAACTCTGCCAACAAATGGATTAAGACTCTGCCAGACTGAAGCAATTATTAATCTTGAAAAGTCGTTCGCCTCAAACCGGCCTCGTGCGGTTATACAAATGGCAACAGGAGCAGGAAAAACTTTTACTGCCATTACTTCTGTTTACCGCTTATTAAAATATGCCAAAGCAAAACGTATTCTCTTCCTGGTTGATACAAGGAATCTTGGTAAACAGGCTGAGCAGGAATTCCGTGCATTTAAACCTAATGATGATAAAAGATTATTCCCGGAGCTTTATAATGTGCAGCGGCTGCAATCAAATTTTATTGACATGAAAGGACAGGCCTGCATCAGCACTATTCAAAGGATGTACTCAATACTTAAAGGTGAGGAGCTTGATGAATCTCTTGAGGATGAACCTCTTTATAAATTAGATCCAAAGATGACATCTTTTGGAAAGATGTCATCTTTAAATAAGGAAGTCGCATACAATCCTGCTGTTCCAATTGAAAGCTTTGACTTTGTGATTATTGATGAATGCCACCGCTCTATTTACAATCTCTGGAAACAGGTGCTTGATTACTTTGATGCTTTTATGATCGGACTTACCGCCACTCCCGATAAAAGAACCTATGCTTTCTTTAATGAAAACCTGGTGAGCCATTATGCACATAAGCAGGCTGTTGCTGATAATGTGAACGTTGATTATGATGTTTACACAATCGAAACTGATATAACACAGAAAGGTGCTATTCTTAATGCAAAGGAATATGTTGATTTCAGAAATAAGATGACTCGTGAAAAGCAATGGACTCTTCTTGAAGATGAAGTTATATATGAAGGAAGGCAGCTTGACCGTGATGTTGTTAATCCCAGCCAGATAAGAAATATTATAAAAACATACCGTGAAAAACTTAAAACAGATATCTTCCCTGAAAGAGATGAAGTTCCTAAAACTCTGATCTTTGCAAAGACCGACAGCCACGCTGAGGATATTGTTAAGATTGCCCGTGAAGAATTTGATGAAGGGAATGACTTCTGCAAAAAGATAACTTACAATGTAAAGAATGAAGATCCCGAATCTTTCCTGCAGCAGTTCAGAACAGGCTATTATCCGCGTATTGCTGTTACAGTTGATATGATTGCAACCGGCACAGATGTAAAGCCGATTGAAGCTCTTATCTTTATGCGAGATGTCCGCTCACGGAATTATTTTCAGCAGATGGTGGGAAGGGGAACTCGCACATTAAACAAGGATGATCTTGTTAAAGTTACTCCCAGTGCCAAAACAAATAAAAGCCGTTTTGTAATTGTTGATGCTGTAGGTGTGTTTAAGACAATGAAGATTGATTATCCCGCAGTTGATAATAAACCAACCGTTCCTCTTAAAGACCTGATGAAGATGGCAATATTTGAAAGAGATGAAGATACTTTAACTTCTCTTGCATCCCGTTTAACAAGACTCGACAAACAGGTTACAGAAAAGGATAGAGAAAAATTCAAAGAACTTTCCGGCGGAAAAACTTTAAGCGATGTAGTTAAAAATTTAATGAATGCTCACGATCCAGATAAGCTGACTGAAACAGCAAAACAAAAATTTAATCTCCCCACTGATACTGAACCAAATGAGGAACAGCTTAAGCAGGCTGCAGATGAACTCTCCTTAAATGCTGTTAAGCCTTTTGATAAACCTGAGCTGAGAGATTTTATTGAAACTGTAAGACAAAAGATTTACCAGGTAATTGACAACACCAATATTGATAAAGTTACATTTGCAGGATATGATAAAGATGCAAAAGAGAAAGCGGAAGAAATAATTAACAACTTCCGGAAGTTTATTGATGAGAATAAAGATGAGATAATTGCTTTAAGAATATTATATAACCGTAGGGGCGGAATTCATTCTGCCCTTACCTTTAATGCATTAGAAGGACTTCGCGATGCTTTGAATATGTCTCCATATTATTTAACTCCCGAAGTTATCTGGAATGCATATAGAAGATTCTATCCTCAAAAGGTTAAAGGAACAACGGCAGTAAGAATTCTTACAGATATTATTTGTCTTATAAGGTTTGAACTCAGTATTTACAAAGAGCTTGAGCCAAGAGAGGAGATAGTGAACAGATTATTTAAGGATTGGATATTCAGAAAGAATGCAGGTCCCAAACAGTTTACAGAAGAACAGATGGAATGGCTTAGAATGATTAAAGACCATATTATTACTTCCGTAAGAATTGAGAAGGAAGATTTTGGATACACTCCGTTTAATGATAGAGGAGGATTAGGAAAATTCTGGAAATTGTTTGGTGAAAAGACAGATGAGATAATTAAAGAATTAAATAAGGAATTAGCTGCATAATCGTCTGAACCAGGATTGACCAGGATTTAAGGATTATCAGGATTCTTTATTCATTGCCAAAATTTCCAAATGATTTCCAAATAAAATAAGTTGGTTTAATCTTGATTTATTTATGAAATGAAAAACAAATACGTAATTCTGACTAATTTCCGAATCAATAATCCTGTAAATCCTAAAATCATGTAAATCATGGTTCAGACAATGAGATATGAGGAGATAACAAAACGCATTATAGGTTGTGCAATGAAAGTTCATTCCTTTTTGGGAAATGGATTTCAGGAGGTTATTTATCAGAGAGCTATGGAAATTGAAATGAATATTGAAGGCTTATCTTTTGAAAGAGAAAAAGAAATGCCGGTCTTATATAAAGGTAATATTATCGGCACAAGAAGAGTTGATTTCTTTGTTGAAGGAAAAATAATGGTTGAGTTAAAAGCATTGATACAACTTGAAGATGTTCATCTGGCTCAGGCTAAGAACTATCTTGAAGCTTATAATATGGAAGTTGGCTTGTTGATAAATTTTGGGGCC
>JAUSIA010000453.1 GCA_030648225.1 Ignavibacteria bacterium
CACCTGGATTTATCCAGGTGATTATAAAACAATAATACTTTTCTCTTTAACTGTTTTAACAGTTTTCATTCTTCTTTTTGTTCTGGTTTTAAAAATAAAATGAGAAGAAACTTGAATAGAGCCCTAAAGATATTTCGTGGAAATTGCTTTCAGATTCCCCGGGTTTGAAGTTGAACCTGTATCGCGTATAAACTGTAAATGTATTAAATATCTTAAACCACCCAATACTTAATTCGGGACTGATGCCGTTAAAGCCGGTAAAATTTGTAAAGCCATTCAGTCCTGGTGAAACATACTCAATTCCGGAAATTTCAATAAAATGTTTATAACCAAGCCGTAAGAAATTTTTATGAAGTGAGCCGAAGATGTGAGAATACTCGGCAGCAATGTAACCAGAAGGGTAACGGTAGCTCCCGCGGAAAGAAAATAAAGCTATCTCTTTGGTAAGACTGAAATAATTTTCTTCTTCTGTTATAACCAAAACAGGATGAGGCAGGAGAAAAACTGTCCCCCCAAATAAACAGAGTAAGACAAAGTTGGATTCTTCTTCCATCTGAATTTCTTCCTGAAGTTCAAATTCAAATCTCTCGCTTCGATTAATTCCACCTAAAGAATCTTCAACAAAAATTACATAAGATACATTTTTTGATTTGAATTTAGTTTTGGTCAAATCAATCTGAATTCTATGCTCTTCAGATAATTCCTTTGAAACTTCAAATTCAAACTCTTCATCAAAAACTACTTTTGATTTTGCAGGTAAACTTGTAAAGAAGGAAAGATTAAATACAGTTGGATTATCGGGAGGAATAAATGAATCAATCACATAAACTTCTATCGAATCATCTTCAGCAAAATCATTCTGTGCAAAACCAGAAACGGTTAAAAGTATAAGAAGCAGAATTATCTTTTGAGCTGTTTGCATTTGATGCCTTCCAAAGTATTAAAATCAGTTAATACAATTTAGGATAAAAAATAAAAAAGGTCACCTATTTTTAATGTGACCGGTTTTTAACTACTGGAGTAATGGAATTTTGGAATAGTGGAATAATGAAACGAAACATCTTCCCATCATAATGTTTTGTATTTTTATTCAAATCTTAGATGAAGGGAAAGGATTTCCCTACAGGAGGGATTCAAGATTATTTGATTGCCTGCTCAATATCTTCAATCAAATCTTCAACATCCTCAATTCCAACAGAGAGACGAACGAGGCTGTCTGTAAATCCATACTTCTCTCTTTCTGCTTTTGGAACTGAAGCATGAGTCATTGAAGCAGGATGGCTGATAAGACTTTCAACTCCACCAAGGCTTTCTGCAAGCGTAAAAATTTTAACATTCTTTAACAACTTTTTAGCAAGCTCAATATCTCCAAGATCAATTGAGATCATACCGCCAAATCCACTCATCTGTTTTTTAGCGAGATTATGTTGTGGATGAGATTCGAGTCCGGGGTAATAAACTTTCTTAACATAGGAAACTTTCTCAAGATGCTTTGCAATCTTCATTGCATTGCTGTTATGTCTATCCATTCTTATAGCGAGTGTTTTTGTTGAACGGAGTATAAGCCAGCAATCAAACGGAGATGGAATAGAACCGACAGCATTTTGAATATACCGCAAGCGATCATGAATTTTCGAATCATTTGTAATAAGAATTCCTCCAATAACATCGCTGTGCCCGTTTAAATATTTTGTTTGGCTGTGTAAAACAATATCAATTCCAAATGAAAGTGGGTTTTGGAAATAAGGACTCATAAATGTATTATCAACAATCAAGATGAGTTTATGTTCTTTACTGATCTTACCAACTGCTTCAAGATCTGTAAGGATTAGCATCGGATTGGTCGGAGTTTCAACAAAAATCATTTTGGTGTTGGACTTTAATGCTCTAGTAATATTTTCTGTATTTGATGTATCAACCCATGAAAACTCCAAACCAAAATCTTTCATTATTAATTCAAATAGCCGGTAAGTGCCTCCATAAACATTATTTGTAACAATTACATGATCACCTGCTTTCAGCAAAGCCATAAGAGCATGTGTTGCTGCCAGACCTGAGCTAAAAGCAATTCCATATTTTCCTTTCTCAAGAGTGGCAACATTAATCTCGAGTGAAGATCGGGTTAAATTATGAGTTCTTCCATATTCATAGCCTTTGTTTTTACCAAGCTCTTCCTGCGCATAAGTAGATGTCTGGTAAATCGGAGTAATTACTGCACCTGTTACTTCATCAGGTTTTTGTCCTGCATGAATAGCATCTGTTGAAAAGCCCATTAGGTGGCTCCTTAAAATTTAAATTTTGTATATACACATTTCCATTTACTTACTCTTGATCTTACACTTGAACTCCGATTGTCATCGGGGCAGGCTTTGATCTTTCCGCCAGAGGCGGATCAGCCTTCGGCTGAGAACTTGAACTCCAACAAGTTTAGTTCGAATACTCTAACAAATCATACCTTGTTATAATATCTGTTATACGACCAAAATCGCTGACGAGAATTGCAGGATTATCTTTCAGATATTCTTTTACTTCTGATATATCAACTTTTGCATCAAGTACAGGGAAACATTCATCCCAAACATTTTCAGCAGTTGAATTCATAAGTTCAGGGTTTTTAAGAAGTTTCGTCATAAGCCTGTTTTCCCTTATACATCCAAGCAGCTTTCTATCATTCATAACAGGAATATTGGAGTAACCATTATCCTGGATAATCTTTAAAACTTCTTTAACAGGAGTTTCAGGATGAATAAAAACAATATCCTTATTTCCTTTTACTTTTTTAGCATCTGAAATATCTCTAAGAATTTTTATTTCCGTATCAAGCATCCTGTTGTTCCTCAGCCATTCTATATTATGAGCTTTAGATAAATATCTTTCACCCGTATCGCAAACAATAAAAACAACTATATCTTTTTCAGAAAGTTCTTTTGAAATTTCAAGAGCAACATGCACAATTGTTCCTGTACTTCCACCGCAGAAAATACCTTCTTCCTTTGTTAGTCTCCTTGCAGCAGCAAAAGATTCCCTGTCGCTTATGTTATATATTTTATCAATATACTGGAAGTGAACATTTTCAGGCAGACAATCCTGACCGATGCCTTCAACAAGATATGGAGTTCCTTTAATTATTTTTCCTGTTTCTTTGTAAGTCTTGAAAATTGAACCGAGAGGATCGGCACCTATAACCTGTATGTTTTTATTTTTCTCTTTCAGATATCTGCCTGCGCCGCTTATCGTTCCACCTGTTCCAATGCTGGAAACAAAATGAGTTATTTTTCCTTCTGTATCGCACCATATTTCAGGTCCCGTTGTCTGGTAATGTATTTCAGGATTTGCAGGGTTAGAATATTGATAAGGAAAAAATGAATTGGGAGTTTCCTGTGAGATTCTCTTTGCAAAATTCACATAATATTCAGGGTTATCCGGCTCAACAGCATTTGAAACCACAATTACTTCCCCGCCGAAAGCTTTAAGGTAATTAATTTTTTCTGAGCTTACTTTATCAGTTACAACAAAAATTGATTTGTAACCTTTAACAGCGCATGCAAGAGCTAAACCGATTCCTGTATTTCCGCTGGTAGCCTCTACAATTGTTCCACCCGGAGATATCTTTCCTGCTTTTTCAGCAGCTTCAAGCATTGCAATCCCAATCCTGTCTTTAACACTTCCGCCAGGATTATGAGACTCAAGCTTTGCAAATATCTGCGGCTTTAGTCCTTTATTTATCTTGTTAAGCTTAATAAGCGGCGTGTTTCCGATGAGATCAATGATATTGTTTTTGAAATTCATAAGATTTTATAAAAGTGGATTAAAAAATTAACAGTAAAAATAGGTTTTAATTGGCTGAAATTAAACCCGATAAAAATCTTTAATATTAATCTGACCCAGAAAAGATGCCAGTCACTTTAAAAGTGACTGGCATCTACAGTTACATCTACAGATCGGTATTCACTTCCTTTTTGAATAATTTTATATACTTTCTTAGTTCATTAGCTGCCTGTTTATCAGAGAAATAATCTAAAACAAACTTCTCATATAACTCCGGCTTAGAAAAATGTTTTTTAACAAAATCTTTATCATATAATTCACCATTTCTTTTTCCAATCCATTCTAAATAATTTGAAAACTTCCAGTTTTCCAATTTATCTACCAATCTGTCATCCAACGGATTTCTATGAATATACCGGCATACCTTTAAGGATTCTCCCTCATCGACTTCAACCGATTTAAATTTCCCCTGAAAAAGAGTTCCACTTCTATTATACTTTTTATTTATAGCCTTTGAATAACCATTAAATATAAATTGAATACATTTATTCAGTGGTTTTTCCGAATTCTGTCTTAATAAAAGATGGTAGTGATTAGGCATTAAGCAATATGCAATTACTGAGATTTTAAATTCTGAAGTAAAATGTTTTATTTTTTGAAGTAAATAGATGTAATTGTTTTCCTCAAAAAAAATCTTGTTTCTATTACATCCTCTATTATAAATGTGAAAGATGCTTCCTTGTTTAAATATCTCATTCCTTGAAGGCATTTTTCCTTTTTGTTCTCAGGTTTTTATTTAGGTAAAGATTTTATTTCGATCTCTAACAAGGTACATACCCAGAAAAGATGCCTACCTTGCCTACCTTGAAAAGATGCCAGTCACTTTAAAAGTGACTGGCATCAACATAGTTTCTATTTTTCCATTCCCATTTTTCTTAACAAATCATGAAAGCGCGGGTCGTTTTCCAAAGTAGGATCGAATACTGACGTAGTTTTGAAATAAACCATCAAGGGATCTTTTTGCTCATATGCTTTATTAGCATATTCAAAAAACTTATCCTTATCCCCCAAACTTAAATAGATACTTGCATAAAACCATGGAGATACAGGGTTTGGGTGGGAAAGTCTGACTAACTCATCTATTACTGCAAGAGCTTCCCTTCTTCTTCCTGCAAAACCATATATCATTCCCCGCGTCGCAATCATTACAAGCCTTCCATGTGAAAGCTCTATGGCTTTATCTAATTCTTTCAATGCCTCATCAATTTTTTTTTGACCCCTATAAGTCATCGCTAAAGCAAAATGAGCCTCAGCATAATTTGGATACATCTCTATTGTTTTTTTGTATTGAGCAATTGCCTCATTTAGTCTGTTGGCAAAATGTAAAGTTCTCCCCAAACCGGTAGAAATACTTGGTGAAAGAGGATCAAGTTCATAAGCTCTTCGCATTTCCCTTAAAGCCTCATCGTATCTTCCAATCAAAGAGAGTAAAAGAGCATACCATTCATGAGCGGCTGCATAACCAGGTTTTAGTTCAATTGCTTTTTTAAATTCTTTCTCAGCTTCCTCCCAGTTCCAGTCAAAACGGAATTTAATATATGCAAGCGAAGTATGGGCTTCTGCAAGAGTCTCATCTATTTCCAAAGCTTTTAATACAGCATCTTTCGCTTTTGAAGAAGCTTCTTCACGGGATAGTTCTCCATAAGAAGCACCGCCAATAAGTGTATAGCAGTTTGCCAGTCCGGCATAAGCTTGTGCAAAACCAGGATCAAATTCAATTGCCTTTGTAAAATATTCTATCCCTTTATTCAGGTCTTCTCCGGTTCTTTTATTTAGATAGTAATTGCCGAGAAGATAATTCCGGTAAGCATCTGTATTTTCAGTTCCCTTTTTTTCAATTTGTTCTTTTTCATTTGCAAGAAGCTGAACTTTCAATCCTTCGGCAACCTTCATTGCAATATCACTTTGAATTGCAAAAATATCTTTTAATTCTCTGTCATAAGTTTCAGTCCAGAGATGCCTTTGTGTTGGTACATCAATTAACTGTACAGTTATCCTTGTTTTATTTGCAGCTTTGCGTACACTCCCTTCCAGTATAGTTCCTACATCAAGCTCATTCCCAATCTGAGCAATGTTGAGATTAGTATTTTTATATTTTATTATAGATGTCCTCGCAATAACATCTAATCCACTTATCTTTGCAAGGTTTGAAATTATTTCTTCGGTTATTCCATCGGCAAAGTAATCATCTTCAGATTCCTGGCTTATATTATCAAATGGAAGAACAGCAATCCTGTTTCTTGGTCCAATAACAAAACCATCTTTGGTGCTTTGGAAAATAAAATACCCGGCAGCAGCTAATAAAAGAATTAATATTATAAAGATTAAAGAGCGGCTCTTCAGGAAAGAATCCAGATAAACCGGGACAAAAGATCCGGATGTTTTTTTCTCCCATGGAAGAACAATTTTATATACATTCATTGGGAGCTGAATATTTTTGAGTTTTCTTTTGCCTACTTTGAGTACAGGATATTCAATTTTTGATTGTATTTGCCTCGCTACATCTTCCGAAACACAAATGCAGCCGGGAGATGCCAATGGTTCTAACCTTGCTGCAAGATTCACTCCATCGCCATGTACATGCTTACCGGTATGAACAACATCGCCTACATGTAAACCAACCCGTAAAAGTATTTTTTTCTCTGCAGGTATTATCAGATTTCGCTCGTAGAGAGTTTTTTGAATTTCAATTGCGCATTTTGCAGCATCAAGAGCACTTACAAATTCTACAAAGAAAGAATCACCAGCTGTTTCTATTTCCTTTCCATTATGTTTAGGAAAAATTGAGCGGAGGATTTCCCTGTGTTCCTTAAGAAGCTCAAGTGCCAGCTCTTCATTGCTCTGTGTAAGAGCACTGTAGCCAACCATATCGGTAAACATTATAGCAGATAATCTTCTGTAATCCTTAGCCATAGCTTTTTATTTAATTAAGTTGCTTTATGCAATAATGGAATATTTGCTGCAAAATTCCAAATAACTATAACAAATCTCAAATCAATAATGAGGATTAATTGCAATAGAATTAAATGTTATTTAAATTGAAATTAATTATATGCCTGAAATAAGTAGATTTCTTGGAATTGTTATTACGATGTACTGGGAATATAATATCAGACATCATAAGCCTCATTTTCATGCCAGATACAATGAGTATGAATGTGTTTTTTCAATACCGGAAATGGGCAGCTGAACATATTGATGAACTGGAACAATGTCAAAAATGAATTGCCGTTAAATAAGATAAAACCTCTGGAGTAAATATGTACTATCTAATTAAGGTAATTGAAGCCGAATATCTTGGAGAATATAAAATTCGGTTAACATTCAATAACGGAAAAACAAAAGATGTTGATCTTAAAGGAAAGTTGAATGGCGAAGTATTTCGTCCACTTCAGAATAAGAACATTTTTATGCAGTTCAATGTTGATAAAGAACTTGGTACTATTGTCTGGCCAAATGGTACTGATATAGCTCCGTATAGTCTTTATGATCTTGGAAAGCCTGTCAGACGAAGGGGTAAAACTCTTAACAAAGTTAACAAAAAAACAAAATCAAACAGATGATTGAATGACTCGTCTCCGAGAGAGCATCCCAGCTTACTCTACCTTGGCGGGATATTAATTGAAAACAGCTAACTTAGAATCCAATTTAAAAATTGGTTGTCAAAAATCCGGTTGAAATCAAGACCTTTGCTTCATAAGTTTAGCTACATTTAATTAAAACAAAGTGAATAAGATGCATAATTTATTAATGCCTGATAAAACCACAATGTATAATGCTCTGCTGAATAAAGACAGCAGCTTTGAGGGAATCTTTTTTGTTGGTGTTAAAACAACCGGAGTATTTTGCAGACTTACCTGCAACGCAAGAAAACCAAAAGAAGAAAATGTTGATTTCTTTTC
>JAUSIA010000481.1 GCA_030648225.1 Ignavibacteria bacterium
GAGTTGTATGAATAGCAAATCTTCCTAAATCGCAGCTTATCCATTTTCTATTTAATTTTTCTGCTACAGCTGGTGTGGTACCTGAACCGACAAAACAATCTAATACTAAATCACCTTCATTACTACTTGCATTAAAAACACGTTCTAAGAGTGCTTCTGGCTTTTGAGTTGCATAATCAACTCTTTCTAAGGCCATTGAATTTACAGGTGGTATATCTATCCAAATGTCCTCCATTGGATTACCTTTGGATTCATCAAGATATCTTTTTAGCCTTGGCATTTTACTTTGTTGAACAACCAATAATCCTTTTTTTATTCCTTCATTAATTCTTTCCTGTGTCCATATCCAATGTTTGCCCGATGGGGGGGTAAGAATTAAATTACCAAATTTTCGTGATTCTCCTTGGCCAGATTGAGTGAAATCGCAAAGCTGGTACCTACGTCCAGTTTTTTCTTCGATATATTTGTAGTGTTTTTGTAATCTTTCTTCTGCTAACTTTGTAAAAAGTTGATTAAATTTTTGTGATTCTGTTTTTCTATAAAAAAGAATTATATCATGAACATTTCCAAATGATTTACTTTGAGCTTTTGATGAACGAATTTTTTGCCAAATAATTTGGTTCACAAAACATTCATAACCAAAGATTTCATCTAATGCAGCTTTTGCATAATGACCAACGTGCCAATCTAAATGTACGTAAATACTTCCATCTTCAGCTAATAATTCTCTTAGTAAAATTATAGTTTCATAAAACCATTGAAGATAAGATTGCAATCCTTTCCCCCAAGTATCTCTATAAGCTTTTTGTTCAATAATACTTGGCTGCTTAATAAATTCAGTTGTTTCATCTTTATCAGTTCCCGGATTATCTGGTATTGTTGCTTTAAAAGAAAAATCTGCACCAGTATCGAAAGGCGGATCTATATAAATTAAATTTACCTTACCTGCAAATTCAGGAAGTAGCGAAGGAAGAACATATTTTTTATCGCCCCAAATAAGTCTGTTTCGCCATTCTGTAGATTTACCACCAGACAAGAAGTTAAGAGTTGTTTGTCTTGCCTGTTTAGATTCGTTTACCGTTTCTATTGTTTGGAATGGAAGGGCAATTTTAACCGGGGAGACTTTTTTATCGTCTTTGTATTTACCATCCCAGATGAGTTCGGTCATTATTTAGTTTGCCCTCAATGATAATTTTCTGTAACGTAAAATACAAAAAAACAAATTATGAGATAAGACTAATGTTCATAACTTAAATAGATATAGAACGATCCGAAA
This sequence comes from Ignavibacteria bacterium, assembly GCA_030648225.1. GTDB lineage: Bacteria > Bacteroidota > Ignavibacteria > Ignavibacteriales > Ignavibacteriaceae > RBG-16-34-14. The sequence goes on from JAUSIA010000481.1 coordinate 1,277, forward strand.
ATATTTTTTAACATCAATGGAAGGATTAGCAATCAAAAAACCCGATCCTCATTTAAAGAATCGGGTTTTATCTTTTAAGTAATTTTCTTTTTACTTCAGCAGCAGCATCTTTTTAGAAACTTTATAATCACCAGCATTGATTGAGTAAATATAAGTTCCGCTTGCGACCTGTCCGCCAAAATCATTTTTACCATTCCAGGTAACCTCATAAGTTCCGGCGTTTTGAAAATTATTTACGAGTTCAGTTACTTTGCTTCCGTTTATATCATAAATAATTATCGAAACATTTCTTCCTTCAGGAAGCGTATATCTGAACTTTGTATTTGGGTTAAATGGATTAGGATAATTCTGGCTCACTTCAAAATTATCCGGGATTCTACTATCTATTTCTGCAACAGAAGTTGTGGTTTGAATGGTTGCACGCATAAAATAAGTTTCATTCCAGGAACTCCATACGCCTGAAAACTTATCCCACGCTCTTCCATTATCCACAGGGTCGTAGCCATAAGTGGGCTGATTTATTCCATCATAAAGAAGGCCTACATAAAAATCCCCGTTAACGATAATATTATATGGAGAAAGATCAGTTACATCCCATCCGGGAACTGATGCTGCAACTTTCGGAAGAAGAGTTACATAATCTGAACCTGGGGTACCGCCATTATCCTGAAGAGCGATTGGAGTATAACTTGCAATCCCACTGTTAATGGAAAAGATGTAAATACTCATATCTATAAGCTGAGCACCAATTACAGTTGGTGTTATTCTATTTGCGGATCCATTTCCGGCAGTAGGAAAATAATAACCACTCGTAGGAGTACCGTCATCATAAAAGAGTGAATAAGTTTGACCTCCTCCTCCACCAAGAGTTGCAGAATACATGCTTCTGCCATGTGTTGCTGCAAAAAGTTTATTGTCGGAAGCTCTGTAATCAAGGTCTGAGACAGCAACATTTGCCATTCCATTTATTTCCTGAGACCAATTGCCTCCTCCATTCACTGTTACAAATACACCAAGGTCGGTTCCAATAAATAAATTATTATTATCGGATGGATTAACAACAACACAATTAACAGGAATGTTAGGAAGATTGCCTGAAATATTACTCCAGTTCACTCCATAATCTGTTGTCTTAAAAACTTTGTCCCCGCTTGAATAACCTGAGAAAGTTGCATAAGCAGTTGCAGGATTATTAGGATCAGTTGCAATGCGTGTACAATAAGCATTGGGCAAGCCTGAATTCCTCAAATTCCAATTTGTCCCGCCATCAGTGGTAACCTGAACTCTTCCGTTTGAACATCCGGCATATATTACATTTGAATTACCTTTAGCAACAATTACTGTAGAAATTTTTGCACCGCTTGAGCCGGCACCATCGCCTGTAAGATCATTACTTACTGCATTCCAGTTTGAAGCCCCATCGGAAGTTCTCCAAACTCGGTAAGTCCCGGCAACGATTGTATTGGAATTATTAGGATCCATCGAGAATGGAGAAATAAATAAAGTACGGTCTGTTGTTCCATCAAAAAAATTAGGTCCAACAGGAATTCCGTTCATTGCTTTAAAGAAAGAGGCACCGCCATCTGTGCTTTTAAAAAAAGCAAGATTAACATATTCCATATAAATGTTCTGTGGATTGTTAAAATCTATTTCAGTTGCACCGCCATCTCCTCCAAGAATCTCATCCCAGTTTGTTGAACCACTTGAACCTAATGTGCCGTTATCCTGGGTTCCTCCATAAAAATTATTTCCTGATGGAGCTACGGCTCCGTAATAAAATTGAGTTATAAAAAGATTATTATTACAAGGAGTCCAAAGTTCACCTTTATTTAAGGATTTATAAACTCCGCCATCATTTCCCAGGTACATTATATTAGTATTTGATGGAGCGAATGCAATTGAATGTTCATCTGCATGTACATATTGAGGTGCACCTGCCTGTTGATACCAATTTGTTTTTTGTATCCAGTCAGTTCCTCCATTTGTGGATTTCCAGAAATCAATTCCACCGGCGTAAATTATTGAAGCATTATCGGGATCTATGGCTACTATATTATCATACCATCCCTGAGTTCCTGCATAATTACTTGCGCCTGCATAGCTTGGTCCGGGAACTGTTGTAGAAAACCAGTTATCTCCGCTGTTAGTTGAGTAAGCAATTAAATCAACACCATTGGTATTTAAATCCATAAAAGATGCATAAACTAAAGTAGGATTTGAAGCAGAGGTTGCTAATTCAATTCTACCTTTATTTGTCTGATTAAAGTTGAATTCAAATGAAGAACCGGCGTTTGTACTTCTCCAAATTTCACTTTGATTAAATATACCAAAAGAAGTGAAAATTGTTGTAGGTGAGGTATAAGATATTTCTACATCAGTACAATGAACATCTCCGCCGCCTACCTGCTGTGTAAAACTCGCTCCGCCATCTGTTGACTTATACAGGCCTTTTCTTGTAGCTGCATAAAGGATATCAGTTGAATTATCTATAATGAGCTTGTTTACGTAATAAAAATCCGAATTATTTGTTGAAGCTAATCTGTTCCATGTTGCACCGGCATCTGTTGTTTTAAAAATTCCTTCTCCTCTTAAAGCATCAACATTAAAAAACCCTTCCCCCGTTCCTGCATAAACAATATTTGGATTATCAGTATCTATTGCTAATGCACAAACAGCCAAATTTTCCATATTATCTTTAAGTGGAGTCCAGGACAAACCTCCGTCAATAGTTTTCCAGACACCTCCTCCAACAGAGCCGATATAAACTGTATTTGGATCTGTCGGATGCACAACAATCGAACGAATTCTGCCGCCAAAATTTCCGGGACCTAATTGAGTCCAGTTTAAGGCAACGGTAGCTTTTTCGTATCCGCTGGTAATATTAAACCTGGAGATATGCTGAATAGCTTCTTCTCTCCAGTTTTCTGGTATATAACCAAGGGGATACGCTCTCTGATCATAATACCATTGCAACGCTTTATCAGGGTTTCCATAGTTTGTTTTCTTATCTTTTTTCTGTTCAATTCTCCATTCCTGAAAGTCTTTTGATGTAAAGATTTGAGGTGAATGATCTTGAAAAGAATAAAAGAAATAAACTACAGCTATTAAAGCTGGCAGAAATAAAAAAAGTAATTGCTTCCTCATACTAACTCCTTTAGACGATTTATTTTTTAACTGATTCATTTTTTAACTTAATTAAGAAAGATATTAATGAACAAT
>JAUSIA010000505.1 GCA_030648225.1 Ignavibacteria bacterium
ATGCGATAAAAAAGAACAACACCAAATCGTAGAAGAAATAGAATCCCGCTTTTCAGTTGCAGACAAACTCGAGCAGACAATAGATGAAAACCTGAAGAAGGCAGAGACTTTAAGACAATCAATATTAAAAAAAGCTTTCGAAGGAAAATTAGTATGAAAAAAAATTTTACCCGTCGTAGTCAAAGACGAAGGTGGGCAGAAACACTCAGGCAATCAATTCTTAAAAAAGTTTACCTGCCGGAATTCGAAGAATGCAGGCAGGCATTTGAGGGGAGATTGGTTCGAAATTTAATGAATAGCCCCGACTTTCAAGTCGGGGAAAAGAAAAATCCACCCAACAAATGGGCTTCAGCCCAAAACAAAAAGATATTTGGCTAAAGCCGGAGATATTTTTTATTTGTAATCCACGCCCTAAAGGGCGTGGCTATTCAAATAGAATTAAAGTATTTTTATTTAACAAATAACCCATTCATATATGAAAAACTTAAATGAAATAAAAAAGCTTCTGGAACATCATAAGCAAAGTCTTAAAGACAAATACCATATTAAAAATATAGGATTATTCGGTTCTATTGTCAGAGGAGATACAACTGTTGAGAGTGATGTTGATATTCTGGTTGAATTTGAAAAGCCGATCGGGTTAGACTTCGTTAGTCTTGCTGAGGAGCTTGAAGAAATTTTAGGAGTTAAGGTTGATCTTGTAACTCCGAATGCTATTAAACCAAGAATGATGAAATACGTTAAGCAAGATCTGATTTATGTCTAAGAGAGATTGGAAAATTCTGTTTGAAGATATTATAGAAAGTATCAATAAAATTGAAGAATATTCTAAAGATTTAACGTTTGAAGGTTTTGCGCAAAGCCCTCTTATTATTGATGCAGTTGTAAGGAATATTGAAATAATCGGGGAAGCTTCTAAAAACATACCTCAGGAAATACAAAGTAAATTCAAAGACATTCCCTGGCAGAAAATAAAAGGAATCCGGAACAGGATTGTCCATGAATATTTTGCTGTAGATATTTCAATCATCTGGCATATATCGAAAAACGAAATCGAACCTCTTAAAAATGTTCTTACCAAACATCTTAATGAAGACAAATAAATTTTTAATTGATCAATGACAACATCCTCAATCGTATCAAAAGTCTGGAATTACTGTAACATCCTCCGTGATGATGGTGTAAGCTATGGAGATTATCTTGAGCAGCTTACTTATCTGCTTTTCCTTAAAATGGCTTATGAGTATTCCAAACCCCCACATAACAGGCAAACTATCATTGAAAAGAAATATGACTGGGAATCACTCCGCAGCATAAACGGCGGGACAGCACTGGAAGCTCATTACATTGAAATACTCAATGAGCTTGGCAAGAAAAAAGGAATGCTTGGAGAAATATTCTTCAAAACACAAAATCGCATCTCGGATCCAGCAAAACTTTATAAGCTTGTCCAGCTTATTGATGAGGAGAATTGGGTTTCACTCGAAACAGATGTAAAGGGAGATATTTACGAAGGTCTTTTAGAAAAAAATGCCGAGGATACTAAAAGCGGAGCGGGACAATATTTTACTCCACGTGCTTTAATAAAAGCAATGGTAGAATGCATTCAGCCGGAACCATTAAAAACCATTGCAGATCCAGCCTGCGGAACCGGCGGTTTCTTTTTATCAGCTTATCAGTTTATAAGCAAACCATCCGCCTCAGGCGGACTTGATAAATCGGAAAAAGAATTTCTAAAGTTTAAAACTTTTAAAGGATGGGAGATAGTCCCAAGCGCAGCACGACTTTGTTTAATGAATCTCTATCTTCACGGTATCGGCGATATAGATAACATACCAACTATATTCAGGGAAGACAGCTTGCTGCGAAAACCAAAAGAGAATTTTGATTATGTTTTAACAAATCCTCCCTTTGGTAAGAAGAGCAGCTTTACAATTACAAATGCCGCTGGTACACAAAAGAAAGATACACTTACCTATGAGCGTCAGGATTTCTGGGTAACAACGTCAAACAAGCAATTAAACTTTGTTCAGCATGTTGTATCAATGTTAAAGCCTGATGGCAAGGCTGCAGTTGTTGTTCCGGATAATGTTTTATTTGAAGGAGGTGCAGGAGAAACAGTAAGAAAAAATCTTTTACAAAAAACAGATCTGCATACAATCCTGAGATTACCAACCGGGCTCTTTTATGCACAAGGTGTAAAAGCAAATGTAATCTTCTTTGATAACAAACCTGCAAGCAAAAATGCCTGGACTAAGGAAGTTTGGATTTATGATTTCAGAACCAACCAGCACTTTACATTAAAGACACAGCAATTAAAGTACGAACATCTCCAGGATTTCATTAAATGCTACAACCCCAAGAACAGATTCAAAAGAAAAGAATCTGACTCCGGCGGAGAGTGCTTCAAAAAATTCACCTATGAAGAAATAACGGCAAGAGACAAAACCAATCTTGATATCTTCTGGCTTAAAGATGAATCTCTTGGAGATATGGATAACCTTCCCGATCCTGATTTATTAGCACAGGAAATTGTTGAGAATGTTGAAGCAGGGTTAGAGAGTTTCAGAGAGATAGTGAATAATTTGAATGGGAAGTAGTAAAAAAGAAGATAAATGTCGATGGGTAACAGCTACACATACACCTGTTCATCCTGCGGTTATTCCGTTGTAACATCAGGAAAAGAGATGCAGGATTAATTGTTGTTGTAAAACCTTATGTATGTCCTGCCTGTAAAATAATTACAGATGCGGTGGTTACTAAAAGTTGTAAAGATGGCTTTAAGGATGTTATAATTTACATCTCACAACAATTATTAAAAACAACTTTTATTAATCCTGTTGGGTGATTGATATAAGTGGCCCGCCCTCCATTTCGCTTTGAGAGGCAATAATTATTCTTCGTTAATCTCTGAATCTTCTTTGTGCGGAAGGAAATGGCTTCTTATATCCTTAAGTAAAGCAGTCTGTGCCTCTGAGTTTATTAGCATATTTGCAAAAAAGAAAAATATTGCACCTATTACAATTCCTTGCACAATAAGACTTGCGCCGATTGCATAATCAAGGTTTTCAGTTGCTTTCCTCAAAAAAATTAATCCCTCTATTATACCGGTAACAGAAAATACGGTACCAATAACTTTTAAAAAATCCAACGTTAATTATATCCTTTCTGTGATCAAAAAGATATTTTTACCAACTTCGTGTTCGCCAGTTGGTTGAGGATCTTTATTTACGTAGTAATTGGCCATAACTAACTCTCCATTATTTTTTATTCAGATGAACTTTAATTATCAGGCATCCCCCAGGTACCTGAGTGAAAAGCTCATCTTAAATTTTACCCACACCTTCGGTTCATATCTTACATTGTTATAACAACCAGAAAACTTTAATAAGTTTCTAAAATCGAACATTATCATAGGGTTGATCATATAAATGTTTAACTAAAATTCCTGCACATCTTTAAGTACATCTGTTACTTCTTTATTATCATCAGTTATTATGTAAGCACCATTCTCTCTTTTTAAAAATACTTCTCTCCCTTTTTGCCAGTCACCCTTAGTGTCTTTGAAGATAGTTATAAATGCTTTTCCTACAGACATTGCAGCAATAACTTCTTCTCTTGTCCAGGTTACTCCTCCACTAACTTTAATCCCCTCATCTGAATGTACCTTGAAGTGAGTAATTTGAAAACGATTCGAAAGTTCTTCATATCTTACTGCCGATATCAGAAAATCAGCCCACTTTTGCATATCATTCACCATTAAAAATATGGTAAATCATCAAGATTATTCTTCTTTGTTTTATCAGGATCGGTCCTTAAACATTTACCTGTTCTCCCATCAATAACTTCAATTTCTACTCTTTCGCGACCAATGACTACATAGTAAGAATATATTTTATTCTCAATATCATAGATTGCATCTTCCTTAAATCTCGGTGACCAAAGTTCCCCATCATTACAAAGAGCCAAGATATCTCCTTCAGAACTTTTTTTACTTTGTTTTACTCTTCTTTCTGCCATTTATTTTAATCTCCTTGTTTATCTTAAATTTCAGTTGAATTGTAAAAAATAGTATCAAGAATGTCATTAGTACTTGTACTAAAAATTCTCAAAAACTTTAGTACTTGTACTAATGATTTTTATGTAATGAGGTTATGATTTGAGTTTTAGTAATAAAGGTGGGTTATTTTCTTTAAAGACTGTGAAGAAGATTGCGATGAGTATTTCAAATGCTAAGGTAATATAGGCGAAGAGAATTCCTGAGTGAGTACCACTTAAGTAAACACTTAATTTTATCAAAATTGTTATCTCATAAAAAACCAAAACTAAATAAAATATATTTAGTTCAGATTTCTGATGTAAATCTAATACTACTATTTGAACTAACCTTGCGAGAATTAAGATATGAATAGCTATAGTTAAGTAAAATAGTTCGGACAAAAAAAAAGGGAAGAAATAAATAAAACTCCGACAAGAAGATCTGTATGCGACAGTTTTAATTTTGGCTGATCTCTGAAATTCAATGAGTAAAAAAGTAAAAGAGCTGCTATGCTGTGTATTAAACCTGGTTTGATTTGCAATAAAAAAACACTAAACAAATTTATAGGATCTGATATACCCAACACAAGAAAAAAATAGAACATCCTGGTTTTATATTGTCTGAATATTGGGAATATCCAGACAATAATTGAAATATACATTATTATAGTAGCTAGTTTCATCTAATTACAGACTGGGGGACAAAGAGTTCCAACCTCCATAGTTAATTGACCATAAGAAATTGATAAAACATCTTTTCTCTGCTCAATACTTACTAACACTCCACTCCCATTTGATAATAATTCATTTATAATAGAGACACTAAATACAGTAAATACATCTTGTGAGTTGACTTGCATACCAGCCGGGTAAAGAACATTTCTTCTCTCATCAAGTATAACAACCTGGTTATCCTGAATCCTGAACATTAAATGATTGCTCGTCTGATTCGTAAAACTAAGAAGAGTATTTACCGGTAAATCAATAGATTTCAGAACCGGTCCAAACTTCTGATTTGCTGCCTCTCTGGTAAAAAGCGTTCCTTGTGCGGAAGCTGATGAGTACCAGATTAAGACGAATATTAGCAAAAGAAATATTTTAATATATCTTACCATCTCAAAACCCTTTATGATGTTTTTAATGATATGTGGATACTCCACATTTACCCAAATATATATAAAGATTTTTATTTTACGTTTAGTACTTGTACTAATGAATTTTATAACTAATTGTCTCTAAATCTGTTTTTCTCTTTTTATATTAAAATAATTGATGCCGAACTTGATTAACTCTGCTTGAGTATTGAACTCTAATTTTCTTAATAATGTTGACCTATAATAGTCAATACTTTTTTTACTCAAATTCAGATTATCAGCTATTTCTTTGCTCTTCATACCCTCGACAATTAAATTCAAAACCTGCTCTTCCCTAAAGTTGAGTTTAGTTTCATCGAATTTACTATTTCCCTTATGGTTGGCTTCATAATCATTCAAAAGTTGATTAAGACTTCCCTCAGTCCATTTACCACCAAAATATTTCTCTCCTCTGTATACCTTCTCTATAGCATAATATAGTTCCTCATCCATTATATTTTTATTTACAAGACCACATCCACCTGTCTTGAGGACTTTATAAACATATTCTTCACCATCATCCATAGACATGAAGATTGATTTAGCATAAGGATCTTTTTCAAGAATTCTTTCAACCGCTTCAATTCCTGAAACCTCAGGCATTGAAATATCTACTAATATTATATCTGGCATTAGATTAAAATACCTGGCAATCAATTCTGAACCATTCTTAGCTTCCCCAATAACAATCACTTTTTTATTATCTTTTAATAATCTGATAACCCCTTGCCTAAATAAAGTATGGTCATCAGCTACTAATATTCTTATACTCTGGTTTTGTTTCATCTTTTTTATTCTTAATAGGGTATGTAGCTATTATATTTGTTCCTTGATTTAATGAAGAATCAATCTGGAAATTACCGTTCAGCCTCTCTACGCTTTCCTGCATATTCATTATACCCAAACCATCAGATACATATTTATCATTGAGCAGCTTCCTCGATTTGAACCCGATTCCATCATCAGAGATAAAAATTGTAGCTGTTTCTGGTTCTTCTAATAAACTAACTGTAAATTCTTTTGCTTTTGAATACCGGATTATGTTGTTAAGTGACTCCTGAACAATCCTATAAATGCATACTTGTAAATCTTTGGATAGTCCGTTTGTATTCTCAGGAAGATGAAGCAGATATTTCAAACCGGTTTCTTTTGAAACATTACGGCACATCGATTTGATTAGTATAACAAGACCAAGTTCATCGAGATTGGGTGGTTTAAGATTATGCGCCACTTCTCTTACTTTTGTAATCGTAGAATTCAGTATCTCTATTGTCCGCTGATATTCACTTTCATCAATACCAAGTGGAATAAATTTCTTATAGTTACTTATATTTAGTTTTACTAAAAGTAGATTCTGACCAACCGAATCATGCAGTTCTTGTGATATTCTTGCACGCTCTTCTTCCTGTGTTTTCTGAAGAGATGCAGAAGTATTTTTCAACAGCTGCTGATAATTGCTCATCTGCTCATCATATTCCATTTTCAGTGTAGTATCCCAAAAATATAGTTGGGCCATCTCCAAGAATGATATACCATGAAAGTTTATTTCATAAAATCTATCTCTGACTTTCTTTGAAATAATAAATTGCTTACCAGATTGTATCGCATCTTTAATGTCAAAATCAATACTATCTAGAATTGAATCAATCTTGCTTTTGTTAATCATTATTTCATTGAAAATTCTTTGGGCAGTTTTATTAAGATTTACTATTCTTCCTTCAGTATCAATTCTGATGATAGGATTTGGGTCAAGTTCAGAAAACAGAGCAAGAAGTTTTGCCGTGTTGGTCTCAAATTGTTCCTGCTCCTTTTTGTGTTTTTTTAGGAGAGGATTGTATATATGCTTATAAGAGATATATATCAAAATCAGAATGATCAGGAATACAACAAGTGAGATATAGATAGGGTTATAAATACTCTGAACTAAATCAATATATTCAGAAAGCTCATCTTTGCTTTGCAATAATATAACCAAAAAACTTACGGTCATTTTTTAAAATATATTTCCTATTGTAAATCAATTTATAGATAAATTCTAATTTTTGTTTAGTACTTGTACTAATGAAATGATTAAAATCGTTAGTACATGTAATAATGTTTATTGAAATTTTTAGTATAAGTACTAATGTTGCTTTTAATAGTAACATCACCAATGTCGAGAACTTTACTCATTACTTTAAAGAAATGTCACTTGGTGTATTGCTGCTGATTATTAAACAGATTCTGGTTGCTACAGGATTTCTCCTGCAAGCTCACAATCAAAACTCGTAAAAGAAAAGTGATAGTTTGTGAAAGCAAACACATAGTTAGCAAAAGAAAACATATAGTTAATGAAAGAAAACCTATAGTTAGTGAGAGAAAACATATAATTAGCTCCAGAAAAGATATAGTTAGTGAAAGCAAACCTATAGTTAGTGAGAGAAATCATATAGTTGGCGAAAGTAAACCTATAGTTAGCGGGAGAAATTATAGGATGAGCTTAAGAAAGTATAGAACGGGCTTAAACTAATTTTTTATTGCCTGTTGACTTTTTCCTTTTTTAAGCGGTTAGGCATTTTTTATCTCATTATTATTGGGGTCTAAGAGATCCAAAATATTCATTTCATCCAGCTTTGAATTATGTGCTAATACTTATGAAAGAGAAAGACTCGCATATACCTTGAGTACTCTGCGATTAAAACATTTGTTTTATATTCCTCATTTCGCTTCGCTACATTCTGAATGACTAATCGGGTGAACCACTGTTTCCCTGATGGTCACCGCCGCACCGTGAAAAATGAAGGAACTAGTTTATAAATCGCTAAACTCCCCTTTGAAATATATCTGCTTATTATTTATAACTCCCACTGCCCTGCCGGTTAAAAGTCTTTTATTAAAAGGTGAGTTTACGGACCTGCTTTTAAATTTAGAAATATCCACTGTCCATACTTCATCAGGATCTAGAATTGTAAGATTAGCTTGTTCCCCAATCTCAAATTTTGGAACAGGAAGATTTAAAATCTTTCGTGGATTTATTGAAAGCTTTTCAATTATCTGATTCAGAGTTAAGACTTTATTATGATAGAGTTCTGTAAAAGTTAATCCAACTTCGGTTTCTAATCCGATAATTCCATTAGGTGCATAATCAAACTCCATCTCTTTTTCTTCTATTGAATGAGGAGCGTGATCGCTTGCTATACAATCAATTGTTCCATCCTTTAATCCTTTTAATATTTCTTCAACGTCTGCTCTTGTTCTTAACGGCGGACTCATTTTTGTATTTGTATCATAAGTTTTAACTGCATCATCAGTCAAAGTAAAATGATGAGGAGTAACTTCTGCAGTAACGTTTAATCCTTTTTTCTTTGCTTCCCTTACCATCTCAACAGATTTTTTTGTGCTGATGTGAGCGATATGAATTTTTCCGCCGGTATATTCAGCCATTAAAATATCCCTGCTTACAATAATATCTTCAGCAACAGATGGAATTGGTGGTAAACCTAATGTTGTGGAGTTCAATCCCTCATTCATTGAACCGCCTGCAAGAGTTTCATCTTCACAATGCTCGATAACTGTTGTATTAAACATTTTAGAATACTCAAGTGCCCTGCGAAGAATTGCAGATGTTTTTATTGCAACACCATCATCAGAAAAACCAACAGCACCGTTTTCATAAAGTTCCGCCATAGGGGAAATAACTTCTCCTTTTCTGCCGACTGTTGCAGCAGCAATCGGATAAACATCAACTAAGTGGCTTGCAGCTTTTCTTTTTATAAATGTAACTACTTCAGCAGAATCAATTGCAGGTTCAGTATTAGGCATACAGGCAATTCCTGTAAATCCGCCATTTGCCGCACTATTGCATCCTGAAATAATAGTTTCTTCATCTTCTCTTCCAGGTTCTCTAAGATGAACATGCATATCGAAGAAACCGGGAACAATAAATTTTCCACTCAGATCAAATTCCTGTGCATCATTTAAATCTTCTTTGGAGAGATTTCCAATTTTAGAAATAACTCCATCAATTAATAATATATCAGTTTTATCTTTATCAATTTTTTGTTCAGGATGAAGTAAGTGAATATTGTTTAAGATGATTTTCATTTTAAACTCTTAATTCATTGTACCGAGTAAATATAAAACTGCCATTCTAACAGCAACACCATTTGTTACCTGTCTTAAGATTATTTGCTTAAGTCCATCTGCAACTCCCGAAGAAAGTTCAACTCCCCTATTTATAGGACCCGGATGAAGAATCAAAATATCTTCCTTACCAACTTTCTCAAGACGTTCTTCAGTAATTCCAAAGAAAGTAGAGTATTCCCTGATTGAAGGAAAATATTCGCGTGCTTTTCTTTCTAATTGAATCCTAAGAACATTAAGCACATCATTTTCCCGGATTGCTTCATCTATATCATAAATAACTTTTACACCAAGTTGTTCTATATTTTTAGGAATCATTGTAGAAGGACCGCAAACCGACACTTCGGCTCCAACAGACTTAAGACCAAATATGTTTGATAAAGCAACCCTGCTATGTGCAATGTCTCCGACAATACAAACTTTAACTCCTTCAAGCCTTCCAAGTTTTTCTTTTATAGAATACATATCAAGTAAAGCTTGTGTCGGATGTTCGTGAGCACCATCGCCTGCATTGATTATGTTTGAGTCGCAAACTTTAGTAAGAAAGAGGGGTGTTCCCGCAGCAGAATGCCGAACCACCACCATATCAACTTTCATTGCTTCAATATTTCTTATAGTATCTTTAAGTGTTTCACCTTTACTAACACTGCTTGTAGAAACTGAAAAGTTTACTGAATCTGCTGATAATCTTTTTTCTGCCAGCTCAAATGAAATTCTTGTACGTGTGGAATTTTCATAGAAAAGATTTACAACAGTTTTCCCTTGCAGAGTTGGAACTTTTTTTATCGGTCTTTCAAGAACTTCTCTGAATGTCTTTGCAGTATCAAGTATAAGGTTTATATCTTCTTTAGGAACTCCCTGGAGTCCCAGCAAATGTCTGCTTGAAAGCGGCATCTAATTTTCCCTGAAATTATTTTTCTTCAACATCAACTAAATAGACAGAATCTTCTCCATCTTTTTCTTTCATTTTAACTTTTATTTCTTCATCAATAGATGTAGGAATATTTTTACCAACATAATCAGCTTTAATTGGTAATTCTCGGTGTCCCCTGTCTATCAATACAACTAACTGAATTGTGTTTGGTCTTCCCATATCCATAATTGCATCGAGTGCTGAACGAACTGTTCGCCCGGTATATAAAACATCATCAACAAGAATTATATCTTTTTCATTAAGATCGAAAGTAATATCTGAAACTGAAACCTGGGGCTGTTTTAGTCTCATCCTAAAGTCATCCCTGTAAAGAGTTACATCAAGTATCCCAAAAGGGATTTCAATATTTTCAATCTCTTTAATCTTGGTAAATATTCTTTTTGCAAGAAATTCCCCTCTTGTTTTCATACCAAGAAGAACAAGTGTTTTTGAGCCTTTGTTTTTTTCAAGAATCTCGTGAGAAATTCTTGTAATTATTCTCTCAAAATTCTGTTCGTCTATTATTTTTGCTTTAACTGCCATATAAAAAAAATCCCCCTTAAATAATTTTAAGGAGGTCTCTGTATTTTCTAATAAATTTTATTCTCATTTTTTCCTTCCCCATCTCTCAGGACAGGATTAAAGGTATTAAAAATTTCTTTTCAAAATTTATAAACAATTTCCTTTAATAACAAAGATTTACTCTTTTATGAATTAAAATGAGACTAAAAAAATTTATTTTCTAATTGTGTTGTAAATCAAAAGTTAATAATTTCGGGGGAATTTTTTGTTCATTTTTCAATTATTAAATCCTCGGGAGCTATGATGAAAAAAGTCCTTTCTATTTTTTCTTTTCTAATTTTTCTTTCCTCTTTTGCTTTTGGTCAGGTTGAAATATCAACAAGATTATCAGAAGCCTTGCAAAATGCTGAATCAACTGATTATATAAGAACACTTGTTTATCTAAGGGATCAGGTTGATATATTATCACTTGATCAAAGACTTTATGAAGAAAAAGCTACACTTCAAAGAAGAGCATTCGAAGTAATAACTGCTCTTCAGGAGAAAGCAAATAATACTCAGGGTAATCTTGCTTCATATTTTCAATCCAAAGTAATTGAAGGAAAAGTTTTTAATTATCAATCCTACTGGATTGCAAATATGTTTATGGTAGAAGCGCAGCCAGAAGTAATTCAAGAACTTTTTACCAGGATGGATGTGGGACAAATGGATCTTGATGCAATCCTGGAATTAGATAGACCAATTATTGAAGAAAAAAATACAGAAGGAATTGAGTCCTCTGAACCCGGATTAAGAATTATTAATGCACATCTTTTATGGCAATTGGGTATAACAGGTGCTGGAAGAATAGTGATGAATATGGATACAGGAGTACTATTATCTCATCCTGCGTTACAATTTAAATGGAGAGGTA